>PKSY01000275.1 GCA_002869405.1 Marinilabiliales bacterium | reverse complement strand
TAAGCACTTAGCGGTGTGTTGTTCGAAAATGAATAGCGGGATTAGTGGGTTTGTTTTCAAAATCGAAGAGGACGAGATAGGGTGCATTAACACAAATAAAAAAGGCTGTCCCGTATGAGACAGCCTAAATATTTTATTGTGGTAGTATTCTAATAACCGAATACATCTTCAAGCGTGAGTTCTTTTACAGTGCCCAGCTTTTTGATATTCGCGTTATTTAGTGATTCCTTGCTTCCCAGTACAAAGAATTGATAATTATTTCCTGAGATATTATCATTGAACCAGGTTTTGAACTCATCAATACCCATTTCCTGAGCTGCTTTATATACATCTTTACGGATATCATAATCAATACCCTTGTCTTTATTGCTCATCCAGTTCCAGAACACATCCTGATTAATGATTCTTTCAGTGTTGATTCTCTTTATAATGGCATCACGTGCCAGGTCATACTGCATTGTTGCTTCCGGCATCTCATTCATGGGGCCTTCCATAGCATCAGTTGCAATTATCAGTTTGTCTGCCTGAGTTCCAACATAACAAAGAATGCTGTTATAATCACCTTTTTCACGTGGTGTGGCATAATATGAAAATGCTGTATATGCCAATGCACGGCTCTCACGTATCTCCTGGAAAACAATTGAAGACAGTCCGCTACCATAAAACTCATTAAAGATTGTAGAAGGTGCTTCATCCCTGGGAGAATACACATCACCTCTTGAGGCCAGGATAATGTTGGCCTGAACCATATCATAGTCAACCATCATTACCTGATTTCCCGGCCACTCTTGTTGTTCATACTCCTTCGCTATTTTAACCGGCTGAAGCTCTTCAGCAACAGTATGCTTTTCAATAATTGCACTCTTCACCGACTCAGGTGTTTCCGGTCCGTAATAGAATACATTGTGTTCAAAGTTTGTAATATCACTTACAAGCTGAGTTAAGGTTGCAGGGTCAACAGCCTTGAGTTCTTCCTCCGGTATTACATTGTTGAACGGGTTGTCTGCGCCATATCGTGCATAGGTAAAAAGACCATTCCATAAGATTGTATTCATATTCATTTTGGCATCAGTACGCTTTTTCAGAATACCATCAATATATGCATTGTACGATTCCTGATCTGCTTTTGCATGATGAAGAATATGTTCCATCAGGTCCATTGCAACCGGCATCGACTCCTTAAGTCCGCGAATTGTTAAATACGAGCGCTTATTACCGGCGTTAACACTGAAATTCAGGGCATTTTTAAACAGCTCTTGTTGCAGTTCTGCTGCACTATATTTATCTGTGCCAATATATTTAAGGTAGTTGAACGCCAGAGGAATCATCGGATCTGTATTCTTACCCATCTCAACAATATAGTTTAATGAGAAGATATCATTGGCCGGATTCTGAATATAATACATCTCCATACCATCCATTACAGGTTCTGTCAGGATTTCTTTCTCATAATCCACAAAAAGAGGTTTGATGTCTTCAGATTCTATGGATGTAATTCTTTTATAAAAATCAGAAGAGAGACTGCGGTCAAACTCAAGTGCAGTGATTTCCGGTTTTACAACCTCTACCTTATCTGTGTTTTCACCTAAACGCTTATATACAATCGCGTAGTTGTCAGTATAATGTTTTTTTGCAAATTCAACTACCTGCTCTTTTGTGATCTTATCAATACGATCAAGGAAATTCACATTATCAATATAATCCTCACCATTAATAAAGCCACCCATGAAACCCCAAACGCGGCTTCCGTTATTTTCCAGCGACTGTATTTCAGAGAGTTTATAGTTTCTAATGATTGCCTGGAGCATCCATTCTTCAAATTCTCCTTTTTTGATTTTTTCAATTTCATCCAGGAGTAGGTCGCGAACTTCTTCGAGGGTTTGTCCTTCACGGGGCACACCATAAAAGCCATGCGTGCCATAGTCTTTCATAAAGGAAGTGTAACATCCGGCAGCAAGAACCTTTTGTTGTTGGATAAGATCCAGGTCAATCAGTCCTGCCTTACTGTTATTCAGGAGCTGATCAATAATTGCTGTAAGTTCTTTGTTCTCATTGTTCACTTCAAAACGGAATGAAAGGGAAACATTTTCAGCATCAGGTCCAAAAACCTCTGCTACAACAGGTTCAGTAATAGGTTCTTCAACTGGTTGGTTGATTTCAGGAAGATCTTTACTTTAAATGTTATCCCAGTATTTTTTAATAAGCTGGATTGTTTCATCAGGATTCAGATCACCTGACATTGCAATGGCCATATTATTTGGAACATACCAGGTGTGGGCAAATTCATATATACGGGTCATTGAAGGGTTTTTCAAATGTTCAGGAAGACCAATAACCGCACGTCCGTACGGATGATTCGGAAAAAGTGCCTTGAACATTGCAGCGCGGGCACGGGAATCATCACGGTCGTTGTACATGTTAAACTCTTCATAAACAGTCTCGAGCTCAGTATGGAATACGCGAAGAACCATATTTGTAAATCGTTCGCTTTCAATATCAAGCCACTTTTCAATCTCATTTGATGGAATCTCGTTGATATAAACAGTCATATCATATGATGTACCGGCATTAGTACCACCGCCGCCAATGCTGCTGATAAGCTTGTCATACTCATTCACAGCAACATATTTTGATGCTTCGGTCGAGAGACGGTCAATATCTTTATAGATAGCCGATTTTTTCTCCGGGTCAGTTTCCATTCTGTGTTCTTCAAATTTGGCTTCAATCTGGTCAAGAAGTTTTGATTCTTCTTCCCAGTTTGTTGTGCCAATTTTGTTGGTTCCTTTGAACATCATATGTTCGAAGTAGTGTGCAAGACCGGTTGCATCCATCGGATCTGACGTTGATCCGGCGCGAACACCGATCAATGTGCTGATACGAGGTTCGTTTTTATTTACACTCAGGAATACTTTTAATCCATTATCAAGTGTGTAGATTCGTCCCTGAGCAGGATCGTTGGTTACATATTCGTAGGTGTAACCATTGGTGTCGGTAGCAGTTTTAACTGCGAACTTTTCACCCTGACCACAGCTTATAAACAGAAATGCTGTTGCCAGAAAAAGTAAGAATGACAGTTTTCTCATTGTCGTGGGCTTTAAAGTTTATGTTGGTTATTATCAGAACCGAAAAAATGTATTTCGTTGCTTACAAGCCTGGTAAGGTACAAAAATAACAAAAGCCGATGAGAATCACCGGCTTTATATATATCATAATTTGATTTAGAATTTCGCAACCTGAGTTTTGTCGTATTTTCCTGCTTCCAGCTTCTCTCGTACTTCTTTAAATGCTTTGAGCGTGTATTCAACGTCTTCCATTGAATGCGCTGCTGTTGGGATAATACGAATAAGGATTGTTCCTTTTGGTACCACAGGATAAATTACAATAGAGGTGAAAATCTTGTAGTTTGATCGCAGGTCATGAGTAATCTGTGTCGCTTCTTCAACCGTTCCGTTAAGGAATACCGGTGTAACACACGACTCCGTAACACCAAGGCTGAACCCGAGGTCTCTGAGGCCACCCTGAAGCGCATTAACGATTTTCCAGAGTTTCTCCTTGTGTTCCGGCTCATTGCGAAGCATGTCAAGGCGCTTTAATGATCCAATTACGATTGGCATTGGCAGAGACTTGGCAAAAATCTGCGACCGCATGTTGTAACGAAGATAATCGATAATTTCTGCATCAGCAGCTACAAAGGCTCCGATGCCGGCCATAGCTTTGGCAAAAGTAGAGAAGTACACATCGATGTCGTCCTGAACGCCATAATGTTCTCCGGTGCCATAACCTGTTTCACCCATTGTGCCAAATCCGTGAGCATCATCAACAAGCATACGGAAATTATATTTCTTTTTGAGTTCTGCCAGGGCTTTCAGGTTTCCAAGGTCTCCTGCCATTCCGAATACACCTTCAGTAATCAGTAAAATTCCACCACCGGTTTTTTCTGCCAGACGAGTAGCTCTCTGAAGCTGCTTTTCACAATTTTCAATATTATTGTGTGGATATACAAATCGTTTACCCAAATGCATGCGAAGGCCGTCGATAATACAGGCGTGCGATTCACTGTCATAAACCACTACGTCATTACGGTCAATTAGCGCATCAATAATTGACACCATGCCCTGATAGCCAAAGTTGAGCAGATAAGCTGACTCTTTCTTTACGAATGAGGCAAGTTCTTCTTCCAGCTGAACATGGTATTTTGTTTGTCCAGACATCATTCTGGCGCCCATAGGATATGCCAGACCCCATTCTTTGGCAGCGTCGGCATCTGCTTTGCGCACATCAGGATGGTTGGCAAGTCCGAGATAGCTGTTAAGACTCCAAACCAGCATCTCTTCACCACGGAATTTCATATGAGATCCCAGTTCACCTTCAAGCTCCGGGAACATATAATATCCGAATGCATCCCCTCCATACTGACCCAAAGGGCCGAAATTTTTCTTTATCTTATCAAAAATATCCATAATAACGCGGTTTTGTTGTTTATTCGTTGTGCAAATCTAAAAACTATTTCCATTCTCTCGCTTTTATCCCCTTGCTCTTTTTTACTTTTTATTTCACAATTAAGGTACATATCCAATTTTAATTATATTTGACTCAAAATTTTAAACCATGACCACAGGAAGTTTTGTGACAATCGACTATATAGTTTTTTTCATCTATATAGCAATAATTATTTTTATCGGATTATGGGTTTCCCGCTCAAAAGACAAAGAGAGAACCTCTCAGGACTATTTTCTGGCAAGTAAGTCACTGACCTGGTGGGCGATTGGTGCCAGCCTCATTGCTGCCAATATCTCCGCAGAGCAGATGATTGGTATGTCGGGAAGTGGTTTTGCCATTGGACTGGGAATTGCATCGTACGAATGGATGGCCGCAATAACCCTTATTCTGGTGGGAAAATTCTTTCTTCCCATATTTATTGAAAAGAAGATCTATACGATGCCTCAGTTTCTGGAGCAACGCTATGATGGTAGAGTAAGAACTGCCATGGCTGCATTCTGGCTATTGGTGTATGTCTTTGTAAATCTTACATCCGTACTTTATCTGGGTGCTTTGGCCATGAATACTATCATGGGCGTACCTATGATGTGGGGTATTATCGGCCTGGCAGCGTTCGCTGCAATTTATTCTATATACGGTGGGCTGAAATCTGTAGCCTGGACGGATGTGATACAGGTCGTTGTGCTTATTGGAGGTGGTCTTATCACAGCCTGGCTGGCTTTAAGTGCGGTTGCTGATGGCGACGGTCCGTTAAAGGGTTTTTCTTTGCTGCTGGAAAAAGCTCCTGAGAAGTTTGATATGATTCTCAGTAAAGATCATCCCAGTTACAAAGAGCTCCCCGGTATAGGCGTCATCCTTGGTGGTATGTGGATTGCCAATATCTCTTACTGGGGATTCAACCAGTATATTATCCAGCGCGGTCTTGCTGCCAAAAACATAAAGGAAGCTCAAAGAGGTGTGCTGTTTGCAGGTTACCTCAAGTTGATAATACCTTTGATTGTTGTGATTCCAGGTATTGCTGCTTTCGTACTTACCAGTGGAGATCCATCAGCTATTAATCCTCCTGATGAGGCATACCCGTGGCTGTTGCATAATTTTGTGCCTGCCGGTATTAAGGGTTTGGCTTTTGCTGCTCTGACTGCCGCTATTGTGTCTTCTCTGGCATCTATGTTAAACTCCACTTCCACAATCTTCACAATGGATATTTTTAAAAACTATATTAATAAAGATTCATCGGAGAAGACTCTGGTCCGTGTCGGGCGGCTTACCAGCCTTGCAGCACTTGTAATTGCGGTTCTGACAGCCCGACCGTTACTTGGTGGACTGGACCAGGCTTTCCAGTATATTCAGGAGTTTACCGGGTTTGTTACTCCCGGAGTATGTGCAATTTTCCTGATGGGATTCTTCTGGAAAAAGACCTCTGCGAACGCAGCACTCTGGAGTGCAATCCTTACTATTCCTTTGTCCTTCCTCTTTAAGCTTGCCTGGCCTACATTGCCTTTTATCGACAGAATGGGGCTGGTATTCATTCTTATTGTGATTATTGCCGTATTGATTAGTCTGATTGACAATAAGCAGAAGAACGATGCAAAAGCTGTTGACCTCCATAAAGGCCTGTTTTATACCGACCATAAATTTAATATCTCCGCAATAGGAATATTAATTATTACTGCTGTTTTATACATTCTCTTTTGGTAACTTTGTAGAATGGAAACAACTAATCAGCGTCGTATGGGCACCGCACCGGTGTTTTTTACGGCAATATCAACAATTCTTGGAGCAATTCTGTTCCTGCGCTTTGGCTGGGCTACCGGTACTCTGGGTTTCTGGGGTGTTATGCTGATAATTTTAATCGGTCATATGGTCACTCTGCCCACTGCTTTGAGTATTTCTGAAATCGCCACCAATAAGCGCGTTGAAGGAGGAGGAGAGTATTTTATTATTTCCAGATCCTTTGGCTTAAATATCGGCGCTACCATTGGAATGGCACTCTATCTTTCTCAGGCCATTAGTGTAGCTTTTTATGTGATTGCATTTACCGAGGCGTTTGCTCCTCTTTTTGAATGGGCAAAGCAAACCCATGGCCTTGATCTGCCCCGGCAGGTGGTGAGTATCCCGGCAATGGCCCTGTTAAGCCTGTTAATCCTGAAAAAAGGTGCAGGGCTGGGAGTGAAGATGCTCTATTATGTGGTTGCAATACTCGCCATTTCGCTGGTGATGTTTTTTTTAGGGAAAACTGAGTATGCTGCTGCCACAGACTACAGTATCTTTAACCAAAGCATCCGAAACGGGAATATGTTTTTTATGGTTTTTGCCATCTGTTTTCCTGCCTTCACAGGTATGACCGCAGGTGTTGGATTATCCGGAGACCTTAAAAAACCCGGAGTTTCAATTCCTTTGGGAACAACACTCGGTACTTTAGTTGGTATGATTATTTATGTTTTCATCTCCTGGAAACTGGCGGCATCTGCAAGTCCTGAAGATCTAATCAATGACCAATTAATTATGAGCAAGATCGCTTTGGGTGGAAGTATTATCATTCCGTTAGGTCTTGCTGCATCGACAATCTCTTCTGCTCTGGGGTCTGTAATGGTGGCACCAAGAACTTTGCAGGCACTGGCAAAAGACCAGTCTTTACCCATTGGGGTACTTAATCACTCAATGGAAAAAGGTAAAGGTGAAACCAATGAGCCTTTTAATGCATCCCTGCTCACAATTATTATTGCCTTTGTGTTCGTGGCAATGGGCAATGTTGATGCTGTAGCAGAAGTTATCTCCATGTTTTTTATGATTACTTATGGTTCATTAAACCTTATTTCTTTCCTGAATCATTTTGCCGCAAATCCGAGTTATCGGCCATCTTTCAGAAGTCGCTGGTGGTTTTCACTTATAGGTTTTGTATTGAGCATATACATGATGTTCCGTATAAACTCAATTTATGCTATTGTTGCCATTGTACTGATGGTATTGCTCTATTTTATTGTTGCTCAGCAACATAAAGACCGTAAGGGTATGGTGGCACTGTTTCGGGGTGTGATTTTTCAGATAAACAGAAGGTTACACCTTTACCTTCAG
>PKSY01000232.1 GCA_002869405.1 Marinilabiliales bacterium | reverse complement strand
TACGAACTGGAATACGGCTTATGGCTGGGGCGACCATTCGGGCGTGGGTTATTTGACCAGTTACACAGAAACAGATCCTACAGTTGCAAGTTACATCAAGGCCATTACGAGTTCTGAAGTTACGAACTGGAATACGGCTTATGGCTGGGGCGACCATTCAGGCGTGGGTTATTTGACGAGTTACACTGAAACCGATCCGATATATACTGCCGTTGCCAGCGATATTTTATGGTGGAGTGACACAATAAACCAAGTTGCCACCCAATACGATTTATCCTTAGTAAGTAGTGGCGGAAGTGGTCTATGGTATGAAACAAGTAATATTACTAAAAATACAGATAATCAATTAGTTGAAATTACAGCCCCCACCGGAGCTCCAACTTCTTTAACTGTTACGGGAGCGGGTGTATTTAATGGGACATATTCACTGTCCGGGTCCTTCTATATAAATGGAGGGTATTATATTTATTTTAAACAGAATTACTGGTGTCTGCATACTGATAATACTTCTCCTTATTTTCAGGCAAGCTATATTTCAACCTCATTAATTGGTTCTTATAACGAGGTTGGAGGTAGTGGGATTGCCGCAGTTTCTGCAACAGCAGGTGGGGATTTAGGTCTTAAGGTTTCCGGGGCAGGAGAGTTTCAGGGATTAAAGACCTCATCTATCGCTATTGGAAATGCTTTGTTTAATGATAATGGTGAGCAGCTTACAATAACAATGGTTGATCCTGTTGCCGGTGTTGCTCTCGATTTTGTTGTAAATGATCAGTCACGACTAACAATTCCAAGGCAAGGAAATAATCTGGCAACACAAATGTGGAGATCAGTGTTAATAGGTGCTGATAAAAATACACTGTCCACAGAAAGTGCAGTAAATGTTACTTTTACGCCTTTTGATTCAGACTTTATTCCATGTATGACAGGGACATTTGGCGCTGATCTGGGAGTTGAACATAATGTCCACGTTTTGGGAGCAATAAGAGCAGACAGTGCTATGCTTACAGATTTGGTTGTCCCTGTTGGGAATCTATTAACAGTACGCACAAATTCAGGTTTGCAACTCGATTCTTTTGTTGAAACTACAAGCGACCTGCAGATTCCTTCCGATAATGCATTTTATTTTGGAGATAAAGATATTGATGGATCCTGGCGAATTGTTCGAAGTGGTAATAATCTGCTTTTTCAGCAGCGGGTTAGCGGATCATGGGTGACTAAAGACACAATGGTCGGAAGTTGATGTTTAACCTTCCTAATAAAAAAAAGAGAGACTGTCTTTTTATGACAGCCTCTTAACTGTTTTTAGGTCGTACTCACACTAAACTGCGGTGGATTTGCCAGATGCTTCTTGACCGCACACTGATCAACAGCTTTTATAACAATTGGCTTATACTTTTCAGGAAAATCGTCCGGTAATTCTACTTTCATATCTATCCGGTCGATAAGCCGTGTGAGCGGATTCCAGTGATGCTTCTGGATGATTTTTATGTTATCTGTTGGGATACCCCGTTGCTGGCAAAATCCTTTAACATATATGCCTGCACACGTGCCCAATGAGGCCAGAAAAAGATCAAAAGGTGCAGGTGCACTGCCATCTCCGCCTGCCCTGACCGGCTGGTCTGTTTTTACTATCTGATCGCCGATTCTGGCATTTACTTTCAAATTCTCTTCGAAAAAAACTTCAAGTTCCATATTCTTTTTTTATTTGTTTTTCTAAGAACCTCTTTGCAAATCCAATGCAAATGTTTTATTCTATGATTTATTGTCAGGTAATATTTATATATGTAGATATTTGTATGTGTATTTGTCTGAAATGATGTCAGGATGACATAAGTTGTCACATTAACAATGATAGTCGCTACAGAAAAATCTTGAAATTTATGGTCGGGGTGAATGGAACCGCTTCCGTAAAAAGATTCACACTGTTATCCTGGCCATATGTGATGCGCTCAAAGTTGCTGTATTTAATGTTTTCAGTGTTAAACAGATTGAGTATTGATATGCCGGCTTCCATATCAATGTTTTTAAGCTCAAAAGCAAAAGAACCTGAGATATCGAGCCTGGAATAGGGCTTTTCATACAATCCTGCATTTTCGATATACACCGGAAGTTTTACACCACTGCCGAACACATAATTTCCACTGATATACCAGGGGTTAAAATTGAGAAGGAGAGCTGCCTTGACTTCATGGCGCTGATCATTAATGGCTCTTCGATATAATGGCTTCAAAAAATAATCAAACCTTTCAAGTGTTTGTCCCAGAGTATATGAAACCCATGCCGAATGTTTGGAAAAATCTTTTCTGACATATAAATCAAGCCCCATTGTATATGCTTCTCCCTTATAAATATCTTCCTGAGAATATTCACTGTTTCTGATAAACCTTGAGATATTGTTTATTTTGGTATAAAAGAACTCGGCTGAGAACTGAAAATCCGGAGTGGAAAAAGATGGTCCGAATACAAATTGGTTGGAATTGATGATGGGAATAGCATTGTTGTCGCAAGTTATCCAAAAATAGCGTAGCTGCCCGTTTTCGTCTATCATTGCAGTTTTTGATATGTATTGATAGTATTTCCCCAGGCCAAAGTTTAATCGTAGTTTCTCATTGGCAATTAATGATCCGGTAATCCTTGGTTCTCCAAATAGCTTGTTTACTGCAGCTGCGTAATTTATTCTGAAGCCGGGGGTAATTTCAATGTGCTCTCCAATCTTAATGTGATCCTGAATATAGGTGTTTAATCGGGCACTGTTTGATTCTATGTTTGTGATTCTTATCTCAGTGCTGTCGTATGTAAGAGCAGTGCTGTTAGAAACTAATGCCGCTGCAAACTCCAGGGAATGATTTTTTCCAATGGCAATTTTGTGCTCAAAAGAGGCTTTTAATTCGCTGATATTGTTTCCGGTGGAATAATGCCTGTTGATTAAAGTGTCATAGGTATTTGAGTTTGTTATTGTGTAGAGTTCATTCCAAATAGTAGATAATGTGCCAAGGGAGAGAAGAAAACTGCTTCTGTTGCCCTGCTTCCAGTTTTTACCGTAATAGAGTGAAATTCCAATCTGTTGGTTGTTTTCTTCCGAGCTTTTTTCAAGATTGCGCTGTGTGTTAATCTCCTCATTTATTTTATAGCTGAATTTATCACCTGCTCCAAAAAGACTAATATAAAAGAGATTGCCGTTTTTACCCTGAGTTGAATATTTTATATTGGCATCACGGAAAGTATATGAAGGTATAACTTTAATATCAACAGGAATTTCGTTGTTCCCTGAATTTCGCGTTATGGAATGAGTCTCCGGATTGTAAAGATTGTAATAAGTGTGCCGAAGCGCCATTGTCAGTGCTGACTTTTTGAAGAGCGGTATTTCAACCAGCGAATTAACAGTAAAATTATTGATGTTGGTTTGCAATGAGAAATCACGGTTGTTCCCGTTTATGCCTGCTATATTAATTATCCCTCCAGCGCGACCACCATATTTTGCGTTATATCCGCTTTTTAATACTTCAATATCCTTTGTGATAAGTGGATTTACTGCTCCAATATTGTCGTTATAGTTTTTAACACCAAAAACCGGAAACCCGTCAAAAACTACTTTGCTTTGCCCTTCATATGCTCCGCGTATTAATACGTCATTGGATGATTCTCCCGATGCAAGTATTCCCGGCTGAAGACGCAGGAGGTTGAAGATGCTGTTGTCTGAATTTCCCGGCAGATGAAAGCCTATCATTTTATTTAAGCGCATTACACCGGCTTTTTGTCCAATCTGACTGGACTTCTCTATTGTTTTGTCAGAAATAATTACCATCTCAAGACCCATGACACTTGGTTCAAGCCATATTTCATGGCTGCCGGGGTGCAATGATAATGTATCGGTTATGTAATATCCAAGGTGCGATGCACGTAAGTCGATCTGTTCATTTTCGGTGATAAAAGAGAAACCTCCGTTTAAATCACTGATGGATTTACTGCCATTAATCACAAGGTGCGAATAGGGCAGGGTTTCGCCGGTTCGTTTATCCCTGACAAATCCCGAATATCTGTATTTAGGCGGTTCTTTTTCTTTTGCAATAATCAGAAATACATAACCTCGCTTTTCAACTCCCAGAGGGAAATCCTTCACTAAATCGATTATTGCTTCTTCCGCTGTATTATAGGTCTGGTTTTTTGTAACAAGAAAAGTAGAGAGAAGGTCGTCATCAAAAGATAGTTGAACACCACTACTGTCACGCACCTGAATAAGAACACTATTCAGGGGTTGATTTTCAACAGAAACAGAAATTTCCTGCGCCATGGTGAACAGTGAAGGAAAAAGAATAGCAAAACTCAGGATGAATACTCTAATCTGAATCTTTTGCATTGATTTTTGAAATAACATAAGTGCGTTCCTGTGTTTTCACAAAGGTAAATTCAAATGGTCTGCAAACCAAATCGAGAACTGTTTCCAAATCCATCGACCTGGAGAAAAATCCGGTATAATTATGATTTGTGTTCGGGAAAATGAGCTCAACATTGTATTGTCGTTCAATTTCATTCCAGACCTCATTCAACGGAGCTCCGGTAAACGTAAACATGTGATTTCTCCATCCGGTAATTTCCTTTACAGGTTTTGTGTTTTGAAGTATAAATGTTCCGCTTTTCTCAAGGATTGCCTGTTCTCCTGGGTTAATAATAACTTTTTGACTGGTTACAGTGGCTTCAGCTCTTACTTTACCGGTTACACATGTTACACTATAAATATCGCCTCTTGCAAAGATGTTGAATGTGGTTCCCAATACTGTTGTTGTTCCTTTTTTTGAGACTACCGAAAACGAGCTTCCGGGTACTACTTTAAAAAAACCTTCACCCTGAAAATTGACTTCACGGTTAAATCTCCACCAGAACGGATTCCAGGAAATTTGCGTGGCGGCATTGAGTTCAACAGCAGAGCCATCAGGTAATTTTGCGATGCTGTGTTCTCCAAAAGCTGTTTCTGCAGTTTCTGTATATAGCCGCATAAACACAGTAAGTCCAAGGAGTAAAATAATTCCTGCGGCTGCTGACAGCGTTACGAATAGCCTTCGTGTTTTCCTGTGTCTTGCAGAAATTGAATACTGAAGTTCACTCCAGACCTCATCTTTGCTTTTACTCCACCTGATGTTGGAGTGCTCAAGATGCCTGTCCAGTTCTTGCAGATCCGTATGTGTGTTTTGATTTGTCATGGTTGTAAAACATTTCGGAGTGTTGACAGCGCACTGCTCATTCTTTTTTCCACTGCTTTGACACTGATGCCAAGTCGTGCTGCAATTTCCTGATATTTTAATGATTCCATTCTCGACATCAGAAATACAGTGCGTTGATTCTCCGGGAGTTTTGATAAAGCTATTTCATATTTTCGATTCAATTCATGATAGTTTAACTCTTCTTCAGGTGTTAGTGTAACGGCCTCAGGTTGTAATGAAAGTCTGTACTTATTCTCTGAGTTCTGTTTTCTGAAATGACTCACTAACAAATCGGATGCTATCTTATAAATTATGGCCGGTATGGATTCCGGATTTTGATAGAGCCTCTTGGTCCATAGTTTCAGAAAAGCCTCCTGTGTGATATCTGTTGCCAGCTCTTCGTCGCCACAGCGATAAAGCAGATATGATCTGATGGCATCAAACCAGGTGTTAAAGACAATCTTGAAAATACTTTCGCTCAAACTATAGAGGTTTAAAATTTAAAAGTATAAAAAAATCAGGGCACAACCATAGTCGGCCCTGATTTAATTAATCCCTAACCGCGGCGTTTCCATTTGCGCCCGCCAATGGTGATTTCATACTCCTCACCCTGATAAGTCACAATGGCTATGTCATCACATTCACCGTCACCGTAATCAATTGAGAGCAGAAGTGTTCCGTTCTCTGTAAATTCAATTATACCATCAACTATCCAACGGCAATCACCCTTTTTCATCAACTCTTCAGTAATCTCTTTTACAAATACATCTTCCCCGCTGGTGATAGTTATGTCTCCGGAGATAAGAATTACATCATCCAAATGGTTATAAATAGTCTCCAGTCCTCCAACCCATTCTTTGGTCAGATCTTCCTGTCTGTTTACAAGAGTTCCGTCTGGAAAAGAGAAGTTCATATCACTGGTCACAGTATATACTCTTGAGTTTACAAAATCTCCACTGAATACATTTGATCTTGTGCCGTTAATGCCGATGGTATCAAAAACAAAATTACTGTATGTTACAGTCCTCTCTGCTCCATCAAAGATAAGATGAGCCGACATATATACCTCAATAATCCCTGCAACAATAAAACCACCATTTAGCATCGTACTGTCACCATAGTCAAAAGTGATAGTCTTTGGAAATCCACCCGGTTCCGAAACAATAGTGATGTTCGGACATTGCTGCAGAATAGCACGACCATGCTTTTTATCGAGATATTCAACTGGTATCCGGTTGTTGTTCAACTCAATGGCAGTCATCATTTTAGTGTCTTCACTGAAAAGGTCTATTTCATATCCCAGTTCTTCCACTGCTGCTTCAATCGTAGTCTCTGCGGTTGTAACCTTCTCAAGGGCTTCTGTCTGACTTTCAGATTGATTGATGGTTTCGTCTTTTTCACATGCAAAAAAGAAGACTGTAATTATTGTCATCCCAAGTGCTAAAACAAATTTTTTCATGGCTTAATTTTTTTTATGAATAAATGTATTTTACTCATACACCGCACAAGATAACTTTTACCCTACTTAAAAAAGTGATTTTTTTTAAAAAAGGATGTCCGGATGATATAAATCTGGATTAACTAATAAAAATATTGAACGAAAATTATGGCATACCATCCGGACATTATATATTGAGGGAGAGTGTTTTTCTTATCCGGACGATAAAGATAGCTGATTTTGACAGTTGTGTCAACTATAAAATATTGGTCAACAATGATTTAACATTGAAATAATATTCAAAGTTGACTAATGATAAGGGTTTCGGATGATTTGCTTATTCCTTTGTTTTACAGGTTTTTATTCCAAAAACCCAGTATAAAGGACAAAATCTCACAAAACTGGTAATTGCAAAAATGACTGCAATAATTCCAAGAATCAGTGCCAGTGTGCCATCAATCACTTCTGTGAAGTAGAGTATTGCGATTACAATGACAGCAATCAGTCGTATGATTCTGTCGATAATTCCCATATTTGATTTCATAAGAGTTAATTTTATAACTAAACACCCGGGTGAGTAAAAATGTTTGCAAAAAATGAAAGCTGCCCTGAATATATCAGGACAGCCTCATAACTAAACTCAACAATTATCTGCGAGATCGCAGTGATTACATTTTCGTGGCGGCATTTTCCGCTGCCTTAATAAGCGGGTATCCGGCAGGTGAAGCAGTAAGTAGAGGATGTGTTCCAATCTGCGCTGTAAGCAGGGAGTTAATGCTCATCCTGTTCTGAATCATAATACCGATAGTATTTGTTAGTTCTCCGATGGAAAGTCCTCCGGCTACTTCACCGCCAATGATCACTCCTGATTCTTTTCCAATAATCAGTTTTACATACTGCTTGTGAGTATCTTCCAGTGTTCCGGGGTGGCGATCGATGCCCTCAAACTGACCCGTCACAATGTCAAATCCTTCAGCCCTGGCTACAGATTCTGTAAGACC
>PKSY01000209.1 GCA_002869405.1 Marinilabiliales bacterium | reverse complement strand
GGAAATGGGAACTAAAGCAGGCAACATGAACAGCCAGAGCATCTTCGAGCAGGATCTTAAAAAAGGAACATACACAGTAGACGTAGAGTTCATCCTGACGGAAGTACTCTAAGAAAGATATCAGACAATCAAACGGAGAGCGTCCGGACCCTGGGGTTCGGGCGTTTTTTTGTGTTTGAAAATTTAATTAGAATGGGTATAAATTGTGGGTTTGGGGTGGATTTTTTGGTGATGGGGGGAGGAATTTGGATTTTTGGGAGCGGTGTGGTTGCTTTTTGGCCTGAGTTACCCTTTGAAAGGGTGGAATTGAAATCGACAGATTTCGCCCTCACACCCATACCTCATCAAAAAAACTCCCACAAAACACACCCCTCCCAGCCAACTCATTTCCCATGAGCCACATTATCTTATTCAATAAGGTACCTGTTGCTTTATACAAAAAACACTTTATTGTTACCGATCTGGCAAAAAATAATTTTCTATTAATTATTATTTTGATCATTGAGGATATGTTATTAAAAGCATGCCTACCTGTATGCCATCGTACAATGCATGAGAAATCACTAAAGGTAGCAGCCGTCTATATTTATAGAAGAAAACACATGCAACAATGCTTTTTATAGCTATTGTCACAATTCCATAGCTGCCCTGGCTCCAGTGTGCCAGCCCTGTTATTATTGAGGTAATAAGAATCGCTGCCACCATCCAGATTTTAGATGGAGATAGCCTCCATAAACTTGTTAAAAGAAAAACGCGTATTAATTCCTCATAAAGTGCAATTCCTATCCATAATACTGGTCCAAACCATAATATGAGTAGTAAAGGATTTTCTCTCATTTCTAACATCAGTCCCAATAACTCGTTATTGGATCTGAAGGTCAGAATTTCCGAGAGCGTCATTCTTTCCACATAAAAGAGAATAAAATAAATACCTGTCAGTGCTATCGCCCATAACAAGTCTTTTACAATATTCCCTTTCCCGGAATTAAAATCCTTGAGCGATTCTTTGAGGAAATAATTCTTAATAATCCATAACGATATAATGCTTCCTCCACCAAATAATAACGGATATAGAATTAATTCCATGGAGGCAAAACCACCTGATTCATGCGCTCTGTACCATAGCATCAATGCAAATGGAATGAGCACAATGAGTAAGAGTGCAACTAAGGTTTTAACTTTTTGATGCTGCATTGTTTTACTTTTTCAAGTCGCTGCGCAGGATTTCAATGAATCATTACACCTTACTCCATTCCGCACCATCCTTGGTGTCTTTTATCTGAATACCTGCTTCCTTCAAACTGTCACGTATCTTGTCCGATGTTGCCCAGTCCTTATTCGCACGTGCATCCTTCCTGATTTCGATGATCATCTCCATCAGTCTGTTTAATGCTTTATCATCGTTTCCATCTTCAGATGCATCGTTGCGCAGACCCAGAATGTTAAATACGAAGGTGTTGTAAAGCGACGAAAGCGTTTCCAGATTTTCAGCATCGATTTTTCGGTTCCCATCACGGAGATTGTTGATAACCTTCACACCATCATACATATGAGCCAGCAGAACAGGAGTGTTAAGGTCATCATTTATGGCGTCGTAGAATTTTGTTTTTATCTCTGATGCATCTACATCTCCGGTTTTTGCCGGCTGCAGGTTTTTTAATGTATCTATGGCAGCAAGTAATCGCTTCATCCCTTTCTCTGACGCCTGTAAAGCCTCATTACTGAAATCCAGTTCCGAACGATAGTGTGCCTGCAAAATGAAGAAGCGGATTGTCATTGGTGAATAGGCCTTTTCAAGAGCTTTGTGGTCACCTGCGAAAAATTGGTCGAGCGTGATGAAATTGCCCAGTGATTTACCCATTTTCTGACCGTTAATAGTCACCATATTATTATGCATCCAGTATTTTACGGGCTCAGTATTTTTTGCTGCAACAGCCTGCGCGATTTCAGATTCATGATGGGGAAATTTTAGGTCCATGCCGCCGCCGTGAAGGTCGAAAGGCAGACCAAGGTATTTGGCGCCCATTGCCGAGCACTCCATGTGCCAGCCGGGAAAACCATCCGACCAGGGTGATGGCCACCGCATAATATGCTCAGGGCTCGCCTTTTTCCATAGTGCAAAATCTGCTGCATTGCGCTTCTCACTCTGACCGTCAAGCTCCCGGGTGTTGCTGATCATGTCTTCCAGCTTGCGACCTGAGAGAATTCCATAGTTGTGTGCCTGGTTATACTTCTCCACATCAAAATATACTGATCCTTCCGACTCATAAGCAAAGCCGTTTTTAACAATATCTTCCACCATGGAAATTTGCTCGATGATATGACCCGATGCCTGAGGCTCAATGGACGGATCCAGCACATTCAGCTGGTGCATGTTACGATGGTAGCTGTTGATATAATGCTGTGCCACTTCCATGGGCTCTAACTCTTCCAAACGCGCTTTCTTGGCAATTTTGTCCTCCCCGGCATCGGCATCATTTTCCAGATGCCCCACATCAGTAATATTCCTAACGTAACGCACTTTATATCCCAGATGCATCAGATACCTGAAAACAAGGTCAAATGTTATTGCCGGACGGGCATGGCCAAGATGCCCGTCGCCATATACTGTTGGACCGCAAACATACATCCCCACATTTGGCGGGTTAACAGGGATAAACTCTTCCTTTTTACGTGTCAGTGTATTATAGATGTGAAACTTTGTATCCATAGCATTAATTTTGAGGTGCAAAGGTAAAAAGAATAATTCACAGCCGATTTTCTTTCCAATGGAAAATGTATCTTTGTTCATTAGAGTGTTGACCTAATAACCAAAAGTATGATTGCAAATATTTTCACTGTGTTGCTACAGTATGTATGGGATGTCATTCAGATGACCTTCTCTTTTTTAGTGATTAGCCTTGGACCGATGATGTTGCTGGCTTTTGTGATGAATTTTATTGCCGGAAAGGTGGAAAAAAACAGCTATCGACTTATGGGTCCGAAGATTTATCTTCGTGTTTTTGGCGGACTTGGAACTGCTGCTCATGAACTGGGACATGCGTTCTTCTGCAAGGTTTTTGGTCATAAAATTACTGAGATGAAGCTCTTCAGTCCCGACCCGGCGAAAGGAACTCTGGGCTATGTGAATCATGCTTATAATCCCAAAAGTCGTTATCAGCAAATCGGTAATTTCTTTATCGGAATAGGTCCTGTAATCACAGGAAGTCTGGTAATCTATCTTTTTGCAGCTCTTCTCATTGGCGTGCAGCCTCCGGGCACTTATCTCCCCGAAGGCTATGCTCCGGCAGGTGAGGGGATGTGGCAGATCCTGGGCTCAGCGCTTCAAACTTCATGGTACACTGCCATTGGTGCCTTCTCAGATATTTTTTCCGGCGAAAACTGGTCCTCAGTTTGGTTCTATATCTTCCTTTATCTTGTTTTTGCCATCGGTAGCAGCGTAACACTCAGTGGCGCCGACTTGCAGGGAGCTAAAAAAGGTTTCACCTACCTTGTCATCTTTATTCTGGTATTTAATGGCGTTACATTATGGCTCGGTGACTTCATGTATGATGTGAGCCTCTTTTTTGCCAGAATTACCGGTTTTATGAATGCTTATATTCTGCTTGCTGCACTATTGAACCTGATGTTTTTGGTAATTATTGGCGGCCTTGCACAATTGCGGCGAAGATAAGTAAGTCCTTCCCTTTTTTTAATCATGACTATTTGTGATGGTGCTTTTGATATATATCATGCGCCTGCTAATTTTTTTTGTATATTGTAGGGTTAAACATATAAGGTACTCTGTAATTAAATAACTTCATCCGCATTTTACTTATTAATATAGTAATAGATTTTTAAGGAATCTGCATTTTCAGTTCGTAAGGAAAACCTTTAGTGTCAGGTTTAGCTTTTCTATTGTCGTTTGGAGGATTTGTTATGAGCAATTATAAGAAAAAAAGTAAAGAACAATTGGTTCTTGAGTTAGAAGTTTTGCGCAATAAATGTGCTGAACAGCAAAGAACATTAGATGAATATGTTGATAAACTTGCGCTAAGAGATGATCAATTCTTTAGTCAGGAAAGAGAAGTTTTTCAAAGAGAAGATAATTACAAGCTTACCCTTGAAAACCTCCAGATCGGATTAGTGGTGCATGATAAACATGGGAATGTAGTATTTTGTAATCCTCAAGCTTCTGACATATTGGGTTTAACGAAAGCCCAAATGCTTGGAAAGGAGCTTATTGATCCTTCCTGGAATTTTATTAATGAAGATTATGAAGTCATGCCAATAGAGGATTATCCTGTTAGCAAGGTGATTTCATCCGGAAAAAAACTCGAATCGTATCATTTAGGAATAAGAACAAAAGATCTTGAGGGTATTAATTGGGTTGTTGTAAATGCTATGCCTGTGTTCTTTGAGAATGAACTTGATAAAGTAATTGTAAATTTCGTTGATATCACCGCCCAAAAAAATGCGGAAAAGGATATAAGAGAAAAAACAAAGGAATTAATTAGTGCAAAAGAAGAGGCAGAGACAAAGGAAAAAATATTAACGGCTGCTTTTCAAACAGCAATGGATGGGATATGGCTGGTTAATTTAAACGGGGATTTTCTGGATGTAAATGCTACGTATTGTGAAATGAGCGGGTATACCAGGGAAGAATTGCTTTCTATGAATATCTGTGATGTAGAAGCCCTGCAATCAAAGGCACAAATAAAGGAAAAGATAAACCATATAATGACAGTTGGCCAGCAACGTTTTGAATCAAAGCACTTTCACAAAGATGGAACCATAATTTATGTTGAGGTTGGTGTTAAGTTTCAGGAAGTTTATAAAGGACAATTCGTTTGTTTTATAAAAGATATTACGGAAAGAAAAAAGCAGGAGGCAGAGATTTTGGAAAGCGAGACAAGGTTTAAAACTCTTGCTGAGAATATTCCAGGAACCATTTATCTGTGTAATAATGACTCTACATTTTCTATGATTTATCTTAATGATTTAGTAGAAGAGTTGACAGGGTATAAGAAGGTTGATTTTCTAAATGGTTCGATTGATTTTACAAAACTATACCATAATGAGGACTCTGATCGGATTTTTTACGATGTCGAAAGTGCTTTAAGAGCAAAGCAACAATTTCATCTACAATACCGGTTAAGGCATAAATCCGGTAAATATATCTGGATTGAAGAGTTTGGATCCGGGGTATTTGATGGTGATAAATTGCTCTTTCTGGAAGGTATATTATTTAATATTACAGATCGGATTCAAAGCGAAAGGGAGCTGCATATTGCCAAAGAAAAAGCTGAAAAAAGTGAGGCTAGATTTAGTTTTATGGCCCAAAATACGCTTGATAGTATTTGGATGATGGATAAGGAACTGCGCTTTACTTATTTGTCTCCCTCAACAGAAAATCTCTTCGGCTACTCATTAAAGGAATGGGAGACTCTTGACTGGAATGAGTTTGTGCATCCTGAATATATAAGTGTTGTTTTTGATGGTTTTAATAAATTGACCTCGGGGGAGGAAAGAGAAATGAACCCTGTTTCAGTTCCTGTAAGACATAAAAATGGTAATGAAATGTGGGTGGAGTTTTCAGTAAATGCGATTTTTGATGAAAGTATGCATTTCTCTGGAGCAGTTGGGATTACACGTGATATTTCTCAACGAAGAAAAATGGAATTGGACCTTGCTGAAAGTGTGGAACGTTTTAAGGTATTGCATAATGCCTCTTTTGGTGGAATTGTAATACATGACAAGGGATTGATTATTGAATGTAACCTCGGCCTTTCTGAAATGACAGGGTATTCATATGAAGAGCTTATAGGAATGGATGGATTACTCCTAATTGCTAAAGACAAACGGGAGTATGTTATGGATAAAATTATTAGTGGATATGAAAAACCATATGAAGCTGTTGGATTAAAAAAGAATGGAGTTGAATATCCTATAAGACTTGAAGCGAGGAATATTCCTTATAAGGGAAAAATTGTCAGATCTGTTGAATTCAGAGATTTATCATCAACAAAGAAAGCTGCTGAAGCCTTACGCAAAAGTGAGGCTGTTAAGAACACTATGGTGTCAAATATTGGAGATGTTATTGTGATTATTGACGAAAACGGAATTAATCGCTATAAGAGTCCCAATATCACAAAAATATTTGGTTGGGATCCGGATGAACTGGTTGGAAAAAGCACATGGGATCTGGTTCATCCGGATGACGTTGAGGCAACTGTGAAGTTTTTTGATACTATTGCATCGAAACCTAATGGACGAGGGAAAACAGAATTGCGTTACAAAACAAAAGATGGTAAATATCTATGGATAGAAATCAGTGTCGTAAATTTGTTTCATGATAAAGATATAAATGGTATTCTGGGTAATTACCATGACATCACAGAGCGTAAAAAAGTGGCGCAGGAACTTACTGAAGCAAAAGAAAAAGCAGAGGAGAGTGACAGACTTAAAAGTGCTTTTTTGGCAAATATGAGCCACGAAATACGTACTCCGATGAATGGTATTATGGGATTTACCAATTTATTAAAGGAACCTCATTTGTCAGGAGATGACAGGGATAAGTTTATAGAAATTATTGAAAAAAGTGGTGAACGAATGCTGAACACCATAAATGATATCATTGATATTTCCCGAATTGAGGCAGGACAGGTGGAAGTGCGTAAACAGGAATTTTCAATCAACAGACTTCTTGAAACTCTATACCAGTTTTTTGCGCAGGAAGCCAAGGCAAAAAATCTGAAAATGAATTTGATCTGTCCCTTATCTGATAGAGACTCAGGTATAAAGACTGACCAAAACAAATTGGAAAGTATTTTGACAAATCTCATTAAAAATGCCATAAAATATACAGAAAAAGGAAGCGTGGGCATTGGTTATTCACTAAAAGCAATTAATGGTATTGAGTATCTTGAATTTTTTGTCAGGGATACTGGAATTGGAATACTGGAAGACAGAATAGATGCCATTTTTAATCGTTTTGAACAAGCTGATATTGAAGATACAAGTGTCTTTGAAGGGTCGGGGTTAGGTCTTGCTATTGCAAAATCATACACTGAATTACTTGGAGGAAAAATTAGTGTTTTCTCAAAAGAAGGCAGTGGATCCACTTTTAATTTACTTATTCCATATACCTCACAGGGTAAAGGTTATCATGACCCTGTTGAAAACCAATCCCGGGAATTAGAAACTAAAGTGAGTGATTTAACGGTTATTGTTGCCGAGGATGATGAAAGTAGTAGATTGTTTTTTGAAGAGATACTTCAAAAGATGTTTAATAAAATAATTTACGCTTCCACAGGGATAGAAGCCATAAATAAATTTATAGAAAACCCGGATACAGATGTTATACTAATGGATATAAAAATGCCTGTATTAAATGGATATAATGCTACACGGGAAATAAGAAAATTAAATAATAATGTTATTATTATTGCTCAGACTGCACATGGTTTGAGCGGAGATAAAGAAAAAGCCATTGAGGCTGGTTGTGATGACTATATTGCTAAACCAATTAAAAAGGAAAATCTTTTGAATACGATACATACCTGTTTGATGAAAAAAAGGGAATAATTTTTTGATGCTTTGGGCTGTGTTCTCTTTTTTCTTTCCTGTTTGAAATCATCTAAATAGTTGCTTATGAGTTCATTTGTGGTCGTTTTTGTGAATTAACCAAACAATTTAACCACATAGTTAAAATATATGGTTAACTTTGCCGTTCCAATATTATGACTATGGAAACAAATACTACTGAAGAACAAATTCTCGAGGCAGCGAAAAAAGTATTTCGGGCCAAGGGTAT
>PKSY01000250.1 GCA_002869405.1 Marinilabiliales bacterium | reverse complement strand
CAAAAACGATGCTAACAAAGTCATTTTTTATATATAAAAACAAGCATATAAACACACAAATAGCAAATATTTGATTATTAGATATTTAAAAATGATAGAATTTATGATTTTTGAATGCTTTGTAAGTAAACAATTCATTTACAGCTATTTATTAATAGAGAAAGAAAAAAATAATACTTTTGTTAGTACAGTTGCTTAGCATCTGTTTTAGTTCAGTTGCTTAGCATCTTTGAGATGCTTAGCAACTTTTAGAAAGAAATAGAAACTTTTATCGCGAAACTTCTATTTTGGTACAGTTGCTTAGCATCTTTGAGATGCTTAGCAACTCTTGGAAAGGGATAGCCTTTTAGCAAATATTTAATTCAAATAACCACAAATCAATGAATGCAATATTGACAACCATTGGCAGCCGCGGCGACATCCAGCCTTACATCGCTCTTGGCACAGAGCTGCAAAAGCATTTCGAAACCGTCAGCATCGTAACTCATCCCTGGGCTGCACCAATCATCAGTCAATATGGCTTAACACATATTCCTGCCGGACCGGATATTGACATACACTATGAGGCACGGCAATTTGTAGCACACTCAAAAAGCAAAATGGAAGGCATGAAGTATGCGTTAAATTTCATCTTTGATAACCTTCACAAGTGCCATAAAGACTTCCTGAAAGCAGCAGAAAATGCAGATGTGGTTATTGGTCATGGAATAGCCGGGCAGCTTGAGGCTTATATCACCGGCAAACCCTATGTTACAGTTTCCATTGAAACCATGGGATTACAAAAACAGTTCTGGGTGACGGGAAATATTTTGAAAGAAGCATTGGTTTTTCTGGGTGCAAAGGTTGGGGCTGCAATGTTCGGCGGACCGTACAAAAAGTTCTTGTCGGATTATGATGTCTCCGTAAAGGATATCCAAAGTCGCGAGCCATATCTGGCTATTGTTCCAATAAGTAAAGAGATACAACCAATCAGCAACAACTGGAAAAAAGAGACCGTTGTAACAGGATACTTTTATGCTGATACACCTCAAAAATTCTCACCGGATGAAAAGCTTAAACAGTTTCTTGCATCAGGGGAAAAACCGGTTCTCATAACATGTGGGTCAATGTTTCATGAAAAGAAAGAGTCACGGCGTATGCTTTCAGAATTCATAAAGGCATTGGAAAATAGCGATTCACGGGCAATACTTATCATGGCAGATATTGATAAAGATGATAAGCTGTTAGACAATGAGAGCGTTATTCTTGCCCGTGAAGTGCCATACAGCTGGTTGCTGAATCAGGTTTCACTGGTAGTCCATCATTTTGGCTTTGGCACCACAGCAGAAACATTACGTGCCGGAATACCATCCATTCCCATCCCCCATATTATGGATCAGCAGCAACGGGCAAAACAGATTTCAAAGATGGGCTTTGCCACAAAACCAATCAATTTAAAAGGCGAATTCTCCGGTCATCTCGCAAAAGCGATAAAAGATGCAAACGATGATAAAGCAATGAAAGATGCCTGTGTGGCATTGGCTGAGAAAATTCAGCAGGAAAATGGCAGAGCATTCGCCAGGCAAAAAATATTGTCATACCTGCAGTAAGAAATCCCAACAAATGTTAAATCCACAACCGGTTGGAATAATCTGATATGTGCAAGTGTCAGAGGAGGGATAATAATCCAAACCGGACTTATGGAGAGAAAATTCAATTTTTCAGGAAAATGCAGGCGGATCGTGCTGCTGGCAATCCTGTGTACATCATTCACTGCCCTTCAAGCACAAACCCCGGAAACCACAATTTCAGGATCGTGGTACGGAAAAACAGTGCGGCAAATCTTACTGGACATTTCAAATAACTACGGGTTTATCCTTGACCTTGACTATGAGGATTTGCCGTCCGGCATTCAAAAGGGACGAACAATAAAGAACAAACCGGTTGGCGAAGCATTGGAAATCATTCTCGATGGCCATGAGCTGAACTACAAGGTTGTTGAAGACCGCATTCTGATCCGGCCGGCAGGAACAGCAATAACCTATACAGCACCTGTGTATGAGCGCAAGAGTGATTTTACACTGCAGGGCCAGATTGTGGAAGCCGGCACAGGTGAAACCCTGCCCTTTGCTCAGATTATCGTTGAAGGAACAACTAACGGTGCTGTCACAAACGTCGATGGACATTTTACCTTATTTCATGTCCCATCTGATACTTGTTTTTTGATTGTCAGCTATATAGGATATAAAAGTCAATACTTCCGGCTGTCACCAAAAATCATTGCCAATGAACTACGCATTGAGATGATACCTGAAGCGAGAACACTCACAGCTGTTGAAGTTTTTGGTGAAAAAGAAGAGAAACTACTGGAAGTAAATAGTGTAAAAGGAATGGTAAGCATGTCTCCAAAACAAATTGTGGCATTGCCAAGTATTGGTGATAAGGACATTTTCCGTTCTTTTCAGCTCTTACCGGGAATTTCAGGCAGCAATGAGTCTTCGTCAGGACTATATGTACGTGGTGGCACCCCTGATCAGAATCTGGTATTATACGATGGCTTTACGGTGTATCATGTGGATCACCTTTTCGGAATGTTCTCGGCCTTTAATCCGGATGGGATCAAAAACGTACAGATGAGTAAAGGTGGATTTGAATCCAAATTCGGCGGCAGGCTCTCCAGCGTAATGGAAATCACAGGTAAAGACGGCAATGAAACACAGTTTAATGCAGGTGCTGCAGTAAGTTTGCTTAGCTTCAGCGGGTTTGTGGAGGTGCCTTTGGCAGGAAAGGGTGCGCTCTTTGTTAGTGGGAGAAAATCATTTGAAAGTGCTTTGTACGATAAAATCTTCGACCAGTTTAATACTTCTGACGAGCCTGAAGTGATGCAGGGTATGGGGCGAAGAATGATGCAGTCCGTAACACCATCAAGTTATTTTTACGATATCAATGCCAAGGCTACCTATAAGCCCACATCCCGGGATGAGCTATCATGGAGCTTTTATAATGGACAGGATGACCTGGACAATTCACGTGACAATAATTTTGCACGGGCGGGCTTCGAGCTCAGTGGTTCCAATTCAGACCTTACAAGCTGGGGCAACTGGGGTTCCAGCCTCAAATGGTCGCGGCGATGGTCAGAAACTTTTTTCTCAAACCTTACAGGATCTTTCAGTAACTATTACAGCGTTCGCGACAGGCGCTCCGTAATGGTTCGCGACGATGAAGAGGTTACAAGGGGATCGTACGAAAACAACCAGCTTTTCGATTATAGTCTGAAACTGGAGAACGAATTCAAAACAGGGCAGAATAACCAGATTGATTTTGGGCTACAGGCCAGCTATATCACCATCGATTATCTGTTTAATATAAATGACTCTTTGGATATTCAGGATACCTACAATGCTGAGTCTAAAATCTCTGCTTATATCACAGACGACTGGATGATCTGGGATAAGGTAAACCTGAAGCCCGGCATCAGAGCGACGTATTACACAGGAACAAACAAGGTATATTATGAACCACGATTCTCGGCCCGATACCATTTCACTGACCAAATCAGCCTGAATGCCTCCTGGGGAAAATACTACCAGTTTGCAAACCGTATTGTCCGTGAAGATCTGGAATCAGGCTCCCGCGACTTCTGGATGCTTGCCGATGATGAAACAATTCCTGTAAGCTCAGCAACGCATTACATCGCAGGACTAACCTGGGAAAACCACGATTTCCTGGCCGAAGTAAATGGATTCTATAAACCAATGAATGGTCTTACAGAATACACACTGCGCTTTGTCCCCACATTTGGTATGGAAATGAGCTACGACGAATACTTTTATGAAGGCAACGGAATCGCAAAAGGTATTGAGTGTCTGTTGCAAAAAAAACTTGGCGATTACACCGGTTGGCTGGGTTATACCTACACTGATGTGGATTACCGGTTTGATATCTATGGTGATGATTATTTCCCTGCAAGTCACGATGCAACACATGAATTCAAAGTCGTAAACTCATACAAGATGAATGACTGGACTTTCAGTGCCACGTGGATCTACGCAACCGGAAAACCCTACACTCCCCCACTGGGTGCATATCAGATTGAGAACCCTGATGGCTCTTATACTGACTGCATTGTGGTTGGTGATAAAAACAGCTTCCGCCTGCCCGACTACCACCGTCTTGATGTTTCTGCAACCTATAACTACCATATTTTTGATAAAACAACCGGAAATATCGGCTTCTCACTATTTAATGCATACAACCGCGAAAATGTCTGGTATAAAGAGTTCGAAGTTGTTGATGGTGAACTTCTTGAAACAAATGTCAATCTTCTGGGGATAACCCCGAATATCACTTTCAGTCTTAAACTTAAATAGCCATGAAAAAACAATATATATTTCTACTTATTTTCCTTGGCGGGATGATTTTTACTGCCTGCGACGAAAACAATGATATCACCGAAGCTCCTGATTTGGCTGTTGTAGAGTGCTTCCTGACACCGGGAAAAGTGCCTGATACGGTAAAGATTTCAAATATCCTGTCGTACAGCTCTGAAGAAACAGATACTGAATGGATAAGCAATCTCAATGTGGTATTAATTCATAATGAAATTAGTTTTCCCCTTCTTGAATCAGAGGTGCCCGGACACTATGTATGTCCTGAAAACACACTAATTATTGAAGAGGGAGAGACATACCGTCTTGAATTTGAATATAACGACAAACAACTCACTGCGGAAACCATAGTACCTGAAATTCCCCGGGAGTTTAATGCCAGTGATGACACCTATTATTTTCCAACCATGGGAAGTGGCGGACCGGGAAGTATGGATGATGGCATAGAACTAACCTGGAACGTTGAAGAGAATATCACCTATTATCTAAAAATTGAAAATATTGAAACTGATCCTGAGCTGGCAATGGAATTTATGATTGAAGATGACAGTACGAACATGCCTGAAACCTCCAGAATAACTCAGCCCTCAAGTGATGATTTCTATAGCATTACCATGCGCAATGTTTCATACCTCGGCACACACCGGGTAATACTTTATGCTGTCACAGAGGACTATGCCAGAATGAATGAGCAAAACGGCACTTCATCAATTTCTCTCACAGATCCCTATACAAATGTGGAAAACGGATATGGTTTGTTTTCGGCATTTGCAACAGATACGCTCTATTTTGAGGTGGAATAGAGGACTCAGAGTTTCCCCCTTACCGCCAAAAGGGATTACCTCACAATAACCTTCTCAACCGCACCTCGCTCTCCATCTTTGAAAATCAGGAAGTAAGTTCCTGAACCGGCATTGGAGATATTCATCGTTGCGTTTCGCTGTCCCTCTTCAGGATAGATACGGTAACGTTCACGACCGTTCTGATCCATTACTGAGATATAAGCATTTGCTGACGTGACCGGACTTCCAAACTCCAAAGTAAAAATTCCATTGTTTGGATTCGGACGAACAGAAACTGAAACTTCATCCTTTTCGCCTACCCCTACCGTGTTATCTACAATAATTTCCAGCTCTTCTGATACGGGACCGTCGCCACAATCATTCTGTGCCATTACCGTAATTGTTGCCAACCCCTGGAATTCACTACTCCAGTTTACAATAGCACTATTTGCATCCGGAACAACTTCTCCTGCCTCTTCGGGCATAAGTGTCCAGACCCAGCTCACATTCTCGATTTCAGTAGTTGTGTATTCTGAGGAGGAGGTATAATAAGTGTCTACGTAGTCAGGGCCTTCCGGCATTTCCGGCTGCATCGGCAAAGGATTTATTGTCAATGTCATATGGTCCATTATGCTGTCGCCTTCAAGCTCACCATAAGCAGTCATGCTAAGCATTACCGTTTCATTCATCAAATCCTGACCTCCGTGAGTATAAACAGGATTGAGGATATTCACATCATCAAAGGTTCCGTCTCCGGAGGTGTACCATTTCACAAACTGGTAGTTATTGGCCTGTCCTGCCATTTGCGCAGTTTCGTTCTGACAGATTTCCTGGTCTTCACCGGCGGCGGCAGTAAGACCCACCAGTTCGGGGAAGAAGAGAAAATCTACCCATGCGGCATCATCACCTTCTGAGTTCTGCTCATCCTTGGCATATTTCCACTCAAACACATGTGGCCCCGGACCTGTAATATAGGTCCTTTCAACCCAACCGGTCTCACCGCTCCAGCTCTCTTTTGGCAATCCGTCAATATAAAAAGTCAGGCTGTCACCACCCTCTTCAGAGGAGACTTTCACCCAGAAATTAATTTCATCAAAAGCATTCACATCAAGCTCCAGCTTCAAAGAGGAAGACTGGTTGTGGGTAATATCACCTGATTGAGCAGCATAGACTCCATTCTTTGTTACACCTTCCTCAACAGTCCATTGAGAATCACCCTCGTGGTACCATTCCCATTTAGTAAAGTCTCCGCTTTCAAAATCTTCATCAGCCGGAGGGGCAGTGCGGAAACTCCATACCGGGCTGTCGGTATAACCGAAATCATTCATTGCACGTATTCTCCACTTGTAGGGCGTATTACCATTCAATGTTCCCGCTGGGGGCAGGAAAAAAGTATCATTTACAAACTCACCATTTATAATGTTATTGGGAGGATTGTTTGTTCCGAGGAAAAAGCGGTATTGTGTGGCAGTATCGCCTTCAATGGTGCCGTCAGTCCATGCGAAATGTGTGAAAGGAAGCACAAGCTGCTGACCATCTGTGGGGTATGGTTCGATTGCTGCGGCAGGTGCTGCGCCGGTTTTATATGGCGAAACATAAGTCATGGCAAAACCATCACGGTTGTCAGTCCAGCAGGGATAAACATAGCCATTCTGAGCAGTGATGCCGAGGTAATCTCCCATATATCCTGATGCAAGACCCGGTATTGGAGCCGGAGTAAATGCAATATCACTTACGGCAAAATCTTCCCATGTATCTCCGCCGTCGTAACTATTGGCACAGAAAACCTCAACAGAGCTGCCGCCTACATTACGGTCGTCGTAGAATACCACACTCAAAGCGCCACTTGCAGGGTCGCAGGTAATCCATGGCATATAGTGCTCATGCCCCTGATTCATTTCATCCTGGTTCACCCGTTTTGGCGATGTCCAGGTGCTTCCACCATCCTGTGAACGAATCATATACACATCGATATCAGGACCATTATTTTCTCCGGGGACACCAATATTCGACCATACTACATATATCCATCCGCTGCGTGGACCGTCACTGATATCCACTGCCATACAGGGGAATGAGTTCACACGCATGTTCTTGGAAGTCTCAGTATTACGTATTCCCCGGATATTTTCAATAATCCTGTATGCAGGCTCATAAGTCTGGCCACCATCCAGCGATCGGGCAAAACCAATGGCATTTTCATCCTGAGGCCAGTTATCATAGATGGTCCATGCAGCATATACCTGACCTTGCGGACCGGTGCTGATATTCACACCCTGGTTATGGCTTCCTGCATTCACGGCACTACTAATATTTACCGGCCCTATCCAGGTTTGTCCGTTATCGGTAGAGTATGAAATTTCTATTTCATTGTCGTTGCTGCCACCAAAGGCTGTCCATGCATCATACAGATTTCCGTTATGCGGGCTTGTAAGGCTGTTATCAATCCAAAGGTGGTTTTTATCGAGAAGATCGTTGAAACCACCGGCAGCATTTGCCACCTGCACGGTAGTCCAGGTGGCACCTTCATCATCTGACCATGCCACAGCCTGGCCACTGTTTTTAATCTGTCCGGCATAATAATATCCGTTCATGCCAATTGCAGCCGCGGGATCACCCTGGTTGGTACCACCGGCACCCTGTATGGAACCGCCCCATGTAATCGCTCCGTCGAAAGAGT
>PKSY01000224.1 GCA_002869405.1 Marinilabiliales bacterium | reverse complement strand
TTTGAAGGTGGAATACCTGAAACAAGCAATGAAAAGAATCCTCCGCCTGTAAGTTATTCTTCTTTTGGAGCATATGATGTCAGATTGGTGGCCTCAAACAGTATGTGGTCTGACACCCTTTGGCTTAAGGATTACATTAAAGTGATTTCAAATATCTACCCGATTCCTTCAGCCGGTTATATTTTTGTTTTTGTAGGTGAAGATGAAAACGAAACACCGGATTTTGAAATTTTTGACAGTTATGGAAGAGCTATTCAGTTGCCCGGAATATTGGCTCAATCCAATGGATTGTATAAGGTGAAATTAGACGGTTTTTCTTCCGGAGCCTATTACATACGAATTATTTCAGGTACAAAGTCTGAGGTTAGAAAGTTTATAGTTTCAGAGAAGATATATTAATCTTCGAAGGTATTTTTGGCATTGATATATACCCTCCATTTATCAATTACCTGTTGCATATCATCAGGAATTCCTGAGTCAAAATACATCTCTTTACCTGTAATGGGGTGGGTAAACCCAAGAATCTTTGCATGAAGAGCCTGCCTGGGAAGAATCTCGAAACAGTTATTTATAAACTGCTTGTATTTAGTAAAAGTTGTACCTTTTAAAATTGCATCGCCACCATAGGTCTGATCATTGAACAGCGGATGACGTATATACTGCATGTGTGCCCTGATCTGATGTGTACGACCTGTTTCCAGCCTGCATTCGATCATAGTTATATACCCGAATCGTTCCAAAACCTTATAGTGCGTAACTGCATGCTTGCCATAATCGCCCTCAGGGTATACAGTCATTACCTTACGGTCCTTTTTGCTTCGCCCGAGATGACCTGTGACTGTACCTTCCTCTTCCTCAAAATCACCCCATACAAGAGCTATATACCGACGTTGTATAGAATGATCAAAAAATTGCTTTGCCAGCCGGGTTTGTGCAATCTCATTTTTTGCTACCAGCATTATTCCGCTCGTATCTTTGTCTATTCTGTGTACCAGACATGGCTCCGAGTACTGATCATCTTTAAGATAATATACTAAAGCATTTACAAGGGTACCTGTGTAATTTCCATATGCGGGATGAACCACCATGCCGGGTTCTTTATTCACCACCAGGATGTCCTTATCTTCATAAACAATATTCAACGGTATTTTTTCCGCAATGACTTCAATCTCTCTCGGAGGATGTGTCATCACTACTGAAATAATGTCAGAAGGCTTTATTTTATAATTCGATTTAACAGCTTTTTCGTTTACAAGTATCAACCCCTCTTTGGCTGCCATCTGAATTTTATTTCTGGAGGCATTCTCAATTCGCGCAAAAAGAAATTTGTCGATGCGTAATGGCGCCTGACCCTTATCAACAATGATTCGGTGATGCTCAAAAAGTTCCTGATTTTCCTCGTGTTCTTCTGATAGAAGATTGTTGTTCTCCGGATCCTGCATAGCTACTTGGAAATGACGAATTTTGATGTACTAATAAGGCCTTTGTTATCAGTAAATCTAATAATATATAAACCTGAAGGTAAATGACCTACCACTATCTCCGGAGTATAATTCTGTTGCAGTATAATAGTGCCGGTTGAGTTGTATATTGTGATTTCCCCTTGATGAAAATCATCGCCCGAAGTAATATACAGTTTTTCGCCTGAAACCGGGTTTGGGAAAACACTTATCTGTGCCTTCTGATCAATCTGTTCGATACCCGTGTTATATGGCAGTGTTTTTCCCAGCAAAGGCCTTATCATTACACTTCCCGATTGTAAAGAGTTATACCAAATGCCATTGACATGATAAAATGTCCTGGCCCTGGAATCTCTTGAGCGATCATATCCAATATTCAGAATCTCATCATCATTGTCTTTTTGCCATCCAACATAAAAAATAAGATTGGGGAAGTTAGTCTGGTTTATAATAACAGGCTCATCAAGAATAAACGTATGATAGTTGTTTCGGTAATCAACCGGTTCCGGTCGTAGTTCATATTGTTCGTAGATGATGCTTCCCGGTTTCCTGTCACCATGATTCCAGACTGTCAGATAAAAGCTCTGGTCGCTGGACGGATCAAGAATTTCATTAAAATAGAGATTTATGCCGCGTAATGTATCAGCCTTGTTCAATGAAAACTGTATGGCAACCATTCCGTTTTCGTCGCCATCAACACCATAGCCATTCTCAGGTGTTCCGTTGTCATATGCATAATAATTATGAAACTTCTGCGTGAAAGAGATGGTGTCATTGCCTTTAAATGGCAGGTTCTCATCACTGGAAAGAAAGTGGGATACTAAAAATTCCGCACTGTCAGCATTACTTATTGGAAAGATAAATTGTGCCGGTGGTTTTGCAAATGGAATATGACTGCTATATCCGTTTTCAGCATAAGGGTTGATGATAAATGAGCCTCCATTATATTCATATACCAGACCTCCCTGTTCATTGGTAATCCGGTATTTGTAAATCATATTATAACTTTCCGTGTCGAGGTTGGTGATTTTGTTTTCCACAGAATCAACCATCTCAAAAACATAATTTTCCTTGTATTGGTTAAATGGCATGCTGTGGTATTTCGAAAGCATGGTTCCTGCCTTATTCGCGAATGCCAGGTCCTTTACTGATTGTTCATTAATCGTTCTGTCTTTGTCAAGGTACACATAATCGATATTCCACATATCAGCATTACTTTGCCAGGATGCGTGCACATCGGAGGAGAGACTTACATAGTTTGAGAAACGGAAGCGGAAGTCTTTATGAAAATAGCGTTCCTCATCCGTGATTGGAATCATAACCTGTTTGAAATAGTAGCCTTCATCTGTTTCCAGGATTAATGAGTCGAGCACCATGCCTTCAGAACTCCAGACATAATCCCATGCTTCCTCGATTTTGTCAACAACAGTGATAGTTTGCGATACACCGTTAATAACTGTATCAATTTCAATCCAGGTAGTATCGGAGAATCCCGGAGCAAGAAATTCAAGCACCAGAGAGTCCTGTGATTCAGGAGGAGTACCAATATCATTAAAAGGGTGGGGGCCAAGGCCACCTCCGGGTTGGTAAAAGAAGCTGAAGTACAGACTGTCGCTTGTATGTAGTGCTATTGGATTTGGCGAAAATACCGAATCCAGGCGGATAGCCTTTGAGGTAACGATATCTGAAATCCAGTTTGAAGGACCCGGCAAAGCATTGCTGTGAATACGTCCCAGCTCATCCAGCGCATCCAGAGTTAAAACACCCTGTGTGATTGGGAATACGGCAAAATCCTGATTCTGGAAACCATCATATCCATCCCATTTGCTCTCATCAGGATAAACACGATCCTGATAGAAATCATCAAAAAACGGAAGCAGGAGATTATCCTCATCCTTCTGTGAAAAAGCCTTCTTATTATCTCTTCCTTGTAATTCAGGGTTCCCTGCTAATGGGACAATAACTTCCTGTCCTGCAACTGTAGCAGCGAAAAAACATAATACTATACTGAAAAATATTCTATTCATCTATCGGTAATTCAATGGCTGTGCTGTCAATCATAAGAGTGTCAGCATAAAATGAATTTATTAAAGAATCAAAATCAACTTCAAAAACAGACCTGTAATACAGGTGAATATTTGTACCCGGTGTCGTGGCCACTCCTTCTACCCATTCAGGGCTCTGTCTGTATACTCTTACCTCCGACTGATTTTCGGTGTCAAGGTAGATCTCTTTTCCGGTGTTAAATCCTGAGCGAAGAATAATCTCTCTTGCTTCATATGGTTTTTTCCCAATAAGGAAGGGTACCAGAGCATCTTTTTCACCGTAACCTAAACCAAGAATAAGATCGATAGTGCTTCCTTTCAGAATAAGAGAGTCCGCCTGTATGGTGTCGCCCTTGAAAAGCTGTGCCAGAACTGCATTTCTGTCAAATGATGGTGCGTAAGTCAGTGTTCCGGGTTGCAGCCCGTTTGCCTTTAACCTTCCCAATGCCTGTCGCAGCGACAAATCCAGAAGGTCAGGCATGGCAACTTTCTCCGGCATCTTGGCAACTATCGTAAGATATATTTTTCTGCCCTCTTTAACCAATGCACCTGGAGCAGGATTTTGTAATATTATTGATCCTGGTTTTGCATCTTTCTGATATACAGAATCTATAAGAAGATATTCATAATTATGCCCGGGGTCGTATGCAGATATGCTATCAATGGGTACACCGGTATAATCCGGAACGCTAAATGCCTGCCCGTGGCGTGTAAAAACCTTCAATGCCAAAAGTGTTCCGGTTACTATTACGATCGCAGCCAGAATGGCAATCCCAAAATTGATTAGGAATTTCCTGCTTAATAAATATTTGCCAAAGCCCATTTTTTGTAATTTTATCCGGTTTGTAACTTACGGCATCTGTTACAGGGAATGAAAAAACTCTTCCGTTTACCGTTGTTTTAGAACGTTGAAAATCAGAAGAGAAATTTTGCAGATCCCATATATCATAACAGGATGATCGTTATTTTATTGTTTCGGTGGTCAAAGATACAAAATTATCTTTTCCGCCTGTATTATTCACTGTTTCGGGATATTATCATAATGGGGAATGCAATCCATTGCTTATTTGAACGTTATTATTCCGAAAACTATTAATAAGCCAAATTCATATATCTATGCATAAGATAAACATTGCCTTACTTGCCGGAGGAGATAGCGGAGAGTATAAAATTTCCATTAAAAGTGCTGAGGAAATCAAAAAACAGCTCGATCCATCTTTATACAACGTTTTTCCTATCCATATTAGAAAGAATTCATGGAGCTATAATACGACAGGAGTAAAAGCTGAAATTGATAAAAATGATTTCTCCTTAACCCTCGGGAAAAAAAAGATTCGTTTTGATCTTGCGCTTATTGCAATTCATGGTACTCCGGGAGAAGACGGTAAGCTTCAGAGCTATTTTGAAATGCAGCAAATCCCCGTTTCCACTTGCAATAGCTTTACATCTTCCCTTACCTTTAATAAGTATTTCAGCATAAACGTAGCTCGTTCTTTAGGCGTTAGCTGTGCTCCGGGTATTATTCTTCATCCCCACAATAAAATTGATGTAAAAAGAATTATTGATGAAACCGGTCTTCCCTGTTTCGTTAAACCAAATAAAGGTGGCAGTAGTGTTGGGATGTCAAAGGTTAATGACATTAAAGACCTTGAAGCTGCAATTCAGAGGGCTTTTGAAGAAGATGACGAGGTGCTGGTTGAAAAATTTATTAAAGGCCGGGAGCTTACCTGTGCTGTATATCGTGATGGTGACTCCCTGAGGGCTTTGCCTTTGATAGAGATTGTCTCCAAAAAAGAATTTTTTGATTTTGAAGCCAAATATGATCCTGCGCTGGCAGACGAAATTGTCTCTCCTTCAATAAAATATTTAACAGAAGTTAGGATAAAAGAGCTCTCAACTATGCTGTATGAAAAACTCAACTGCTCAGGTATTGTGCGTTGCGACTATATTGTTGAAGACGATAATATTTGGTTTCTTGAGGTAAATACTATCCCCGGAATGACCGCAGAAAGCCTTGTCCCGAAAATGATTCACGAAGCAGGCATGGCAATGAGCGACTTCTACAATATCATTATTAATGAAGCATTAAAGGAGAGGTAATTTTACTTTTCTATTTACCATACGTAATACTTCCAAAAGCCCGTAATTTTGACTCAGGTGAGCATAATCCAGAGGATAAAAAATGGTGACAGGGCTGCTTTCAGAAGTTTTGTCACTGATACCGCGGATAAAGGTTATTTTCTTGCACTGAAAATAACCGGAGATGCGGCGGAAGCACAGGATGTGTTGCAGGATGCCTATGTGAAAATGTGGGAGAAAAGAGGGTCACTTCATGATAATAAAGACGCTTACCCATGGCTCTCAAAAGTAATAGTAAACAAATGCTATGATCTGCTGAGAAAAACAAAAAAAATGAATTCCGTGGAGGAATATAATGAACAGGCACTGCAACTTGAATCCGCAAATCTCTCTCATCAGCTTGATACGATGGAGATGGCCGTGGTGATTCGTATGCTGACTGCCGGTCTGCCGCCAAAACAAAAGATTGTCTTTATCCTGAGCGAAATTGAAGGATTTTCTAATACTGAAATACACGATGCAACAGGAATTTCAATGAATAGCGTGAAAACCAATCTGATGCTCGCAAGAAAGAAAATTCAGCAACTGGTAAAAAACTATTATGCAGAAGCAAAATCTTAATGGATATGGAAAACAGGGAGTATAAAAATCTTATTGAACAAATAAAGGATTTTCAGCCGCAGATGCCTGAGAAGGATGCTTTTGTCAATCTGGTGATGGATGAAACTGCTACTTCGGCAAAGAATCAGGCAAGCTTCTATTCAATGATTTTTTCATGGACTAAAAACCCGGCAGTACGATATTCTTTGACCGGCGCTGCTGCTGCTTTTCTAATCCTTTTTGCAATCCAGAATGCTGTTCTTTTTGATCGTGTAAGGAAGGTTGAAAGTCAAATCTCTGTTCAACAGCACAATACTACCGGTGTGCGGAATATTAAAGCATCACAAATCGAAACATATTTAAAGAAATTCGGAGGTGTGAATTCCTTATCCGGTTTTGCGGATGATGCCGATATTGAAGCACTCTTAAGGCAAAATATGGAGCTGAAGAAGTTTCTGGATAACCATCCTGAAATAAAAGAGATGGTTGAAGAAGAGACCTCAGTATATGATGGAACACCTAAAATTTCACTTTAAACAGGGAGGTGATATGAAAATTAATCAACATAACATGCTGGCCGGATTATTACTGGTTTCAATGACGTTTTCTTCCTGCCTTGAGACGCATGTGACAAACAGAATTGACAGAGACGGCTCTGTACACCGGACCGTAGTTTGTAAGTCTGATGATTCTGATGATTTCAGCTATAGTAAATTTCCCGTTCCGGTTGATGAATCCTGGATGAAAACCGTGACATATGAACTTGATACCACTCCTCCGGAACCGGGAAACATATTCCCCGATAAGGATACTACCTGGATTTATACCTATGCAAAGGATTTTGAAAATGCCGGGGAGATAAACAACTTATATCTTACAGGGAATGACAGGTTTAATCATGTAGCAAGAAGGGCTGAATTTTCCCGGAAATTTAATTGGTTCTTTTCACGTATTCTGTTCTCTGAGACCATTGAGCCAATGGTAAAAGGCGTTAATCCGCTGGAATTCTTTTCAGAGGAGGAGTATGAGGTTTTCCTTATGAATGATGCGGAATTACAAACGTATATTAATCATCCTGATAGTGTAAAGCGTAAAGATTTTGTTGATCAGGTGGAGGTCAGAACGGAAGATTGGATGACTATGTGCCTGGCGGAAGACTATCTTAACCGACTGGCAGATTACGCCGTCAGTCATAATGCGGATATTGAAAAGGAAACCATTCTGGCAAAAAGAGATCTGTTTATTGAAAAAGTTGAGGATGAATCAGATATTCCGGAATTAACTGCTTTGATTTTTGATGCTGCACCGGAAGTTCTTTTTGGTGATGGAATTTCAGTATTTTTTGAAGAGACTGAGCGGTTCTATGAACAGGTTTTTGATATTGGGGGGAGTTCCTATACATTGGATTTTGTGATGCCCGGGACTCTTACCAATGCCAATGGCACTATTATCAATAAGCAGCGGGTAAGCTGGGAAGTATCTTCTGAAAGGTTTTTTGCGATTCCTTTTGTGATGGAAGCCGAATCGCGTGTGATAAACCTTTGGGCGTGGATTGTAAGTGCAGTATTTATAGTTTTCGTTTTAACAGGATTGTTTAAAAAGAAAAAAGCAGCTCTCTAAAGGCTGCTTTTTTGTTGATTAAGAAAATCACATAGTTT
>PKSY01000121.1 GCA_002869405.1 Marinilabiliales bacterium | reverse complement strand
TTTGACCGCTCTGGAATCTCCCCAACTTGGAGAGCCGATGGACGGATTCGAACCGCCGACCGGCTGATTACAAATCAGCTGCTCTGGCCAACTGAGCTACATCGGCAAAAAATAAAGAACGACTCTCTTTCAGGGCTGCAAATATACGCTTGTTTTCCTTATCTCCAAATGGCAATAGTTATTTTTTAGGCACCGTAATTGAATATTCATAAACTGTCGGAGCCTTTGCTATGCCCTCATTAGAGGTATCATTTTGATTTTTAGAAGCTTTACTGGAATAGGTATATGAAAGGCTCTTTTTAATATTTTTTAAACGAAACCTGATTTTTATCTTTTTTGATACTGATAATTTATATCCGCGGTTACGAGCACTGCCAAATTCCAACATTTTCACCAGCCTTATAGCCTCTTCATCGCAACCATATCCAATGCCTTTTTCAACTTTTACCTCTTCCACCGCTCCATTGTCATTTATATTGAAACGCACATAAACATCTCCTTCAACATTATTCTCAACAGCCCTTTTTGGATATCGCATATTTTCCGTTAAAAATGTGGTAAAAGCTTTTTTTCCACCCGGATATTCGGGTAATTCAGGAAATGATGCACCGGATATTGTCTTTTTCTTTGATCTGCTCATATTATCTTCAGTTGTTTCAAATGTACAAATTTTACTGCTATTCTTCCTGTTATACAGGGAAGGTCTCAGTTTTTTTTCACTTTGTCTTTGCACTCTATACATTTTGTATATCTTTATCCCATTAACACATTATTATTGTATGAAAACACTTGAGTTAAATGTGCTTCCCCTAAAAGGTCTTGGGGATCTGTATTTTGGAATGCCTATGGAAGAGATGTCTGAAATCATGGGCGAAGCTGACGAAATTGAAGATATTGTCGATGACGATGATTTTAATACTACTGTATTGAATTATAGCGATGCAGGAATAAGTATTTTCTTTGAGGGCGTAGATGCTCCTGTTCTGTCTTGCCTGGAGGTGGATAATAAAAACTGTAAACTCTTCGGAAAAAAGATTTTTGAAATGAATCAGGCTGAACTGGTAGCTCATGTTAAAGAGAACGGCCTTGATGACCTTGACGTAGAAGAAGAAGAGTGGGGAGAAAAAAGAATCTCATTCGAAGATGGTCTGATAGATTTTTATTTCAGTGGCGATGAGCTCACTTCCATTAACTGGGGTGTGCTTGTAAATGAAGAGGGAGAGGTAGAAGATCTCTAAATTTTACCGCTTTCCAACGGATGAAACCTGAGTATGGCGTCCCGCAGATATCTGTTGCTTACATGAGTATATATCTCGGTTGTGGTTATTGAAGCATGCCCTAACATCTGCTGTACAGCGCGCAAATCAGCGCCTCCTTCTATCAGATGGCTGGCAAAACTGTGTCGGAAGGAGTGAGGACTAACGCTTTTTCTGATTCCGCTTAATGCTGTATAGTGTTTTACCATATTATACACCGATACTCTGGATAACATTTTTCCGGAACGGTTTAAAAACACATAATCTTCATATCCTTTAGTTACCCTGATATTGTTGCGTATATATTTAAGGTAACGCTGAATCTGATTACGGGCATTTTTTCCCATGGGAACAAGACGTTCTTTGTCGCCCTTGCCGGTTATACGAAGAAACTCTTCACGGAAAAAGATATCTGATATTTTGAGATTTATTAATTCCGAAACTCTGAGCCCGCATCCATAAAGCGTTTCAAGAATAGCTTTGTCACGTTCACCATTGGGTTTACTCAGGTCTATCGCAGCTATTATGTCAAAAACCTCTTCAACAGAAAGAACATCCGGAAGATGTACTCCTTTGGCAGGTAGATCCAACAGCATTGCCGGATTTGATTCGACCTCATTTTCGATTAACAGATAATTAAAAAAACTTCGTAATGCGGATATTATCCTCGATTGAGTAGCAACAGAAAGTGATAACTCGTTTAGGTTTGCCAAATATTCTTCCAGATCCTTCCTGGATATCTTTTGCGGATTGCTTATACCTGAGTTACTGGCGTATAGTATAAAGCTTTGTATATTAGCAATATATGCTTTGACGGTTAGTTTTGACAGACCTTTTTCCAACATCAGCCAAACTCTGTATCCCTTTTGTAATTCTTCCCACTTCATGGTTTGTAAAGATAATATTAATGTGCAATAGGCTGAACTGTAAAGTTATAAACCATCAGTTTTTAATAATTTTTTTTAAGCCGAATTAGGTATCTTATGATTAATTTTATACTTTTGCCGTCCTGAAATTAAAGAGGGTAAACAAATGGCAAAGAAGAGTAAAGATGCAAGAATCCAGGTAATCCTGGAATGTACTGAGCACAAAACAAGCGGAATGCCCGGTACATCAAGGTATATCACTACCAAAAACAAAAAAAACACCCCGGATCGTCTTGAAATTAAAAAATACAATCCGATCCTGAAAAAAATGACTATTCATAAAGAAATTAAATAATTTGAATTATGGCAAAGAAAACCGTTGCAACACTGAGAACTTCGTCAGGTAAAGATTTTGCCAAAGTGATCCGTTCAGAAAAATCACCAAAAACAGGTGCATACACTTTTAAAGAGACTATTGTTCCTTCTGATCAGGTTAAAGACTTTTTGGCTAAGAAATAATATCTTTTACGATATCCGACGTTGGAGAAAAAGCTTTTTTCACACTAAGAAGAAAGCTTTTTTTGTATTTTTACCCATCAAAATTTAATTGCTATGGGATTACTGTCCGTATTCTCTAAAAAGAATAAAGAAGAGATAAAAAAAGACCTTGATAAAGGATTGGAAAAAACTAAAACAAGTGTCTTTTCCAAACTTACAAAAGCCGTTGCCGGAAAATCCAAGGTCGATGATGAAGTGCTGGATAATCTGGAAGAGGTACTGATAACCTCTGATGTCGGCGTTTCCACAACAGTGAAAATTATCGAACGCATTGAAGAACGAGTTGCTAAGGATAAATATCTTGGAACTTCAGAGCTTAATATGATCCTTCGTGAAGAAATTGCTGCTCTTCTCGCTGAAAACGACAATGATAAGCTTATTAGTGGTTTTGACTTTCCCGAACGTGAAGACCCTTATGTAATTCTTGTGGTTGGTGTTAATGGTGTGGGGAAAACCACCACTATTGGAAAACTTGCGCATCAGTATAAGGCTGCCGGGAAAAAAGTAGTGCTGGGTGCTTCCGATACTTTCAGAGCTGCAGCTGTTGATCAGCTGAATATTTGGGCCCAAAGGGCAGAGGTCCAGATCGTAAGCCAGGGAATGGGCGCAGATCCTGCTTCGGTGGCTTTTGATACTATTAGCTCAGCGAAATCCAGTGGTGCTGATGTGGTTATTGTTGATACTGCCGGAAGGTTGCATAATAAGGTTAATCTGATGAATGAACTCTCCAAGATTAAGAAAGTCATGCAAAAGGTGCTTCCCGATGCACCCCATGAAATCCTTCTGATTCTTGATGCGTCCACAGGTCAAAACGCAATCGAACAGGCAAAACAGTTTACTGCCGCAACTGAAGTAAATGCCCTTGCACTCACCAAGCTTGACGGAACTGCAAAAGGCGGTGTCGCAATTGGAATCTCCGATCAGTTTAAGGTTCCGGTGAAGTATATCGGTATCGGAGAAAAAATGTCCGACCTGCAAATATTTGACAAAGAAGAATTTGTGAAGTCTCTCTTCGGAGAATAATTTTACTCCGGATTCATGAAGGGAAAACTGGAACAGGGTAAATATTACGACTTTAAAGTCATAAAATCGGTCTCGCTCGAGGAGGGAGGCCGATTTTGGATTTTAGAAGACCCCTTTGGCTTCCGCCAGATGCTTAATGCTGAGTTTTATACTCATTATCCCATAGAACCCGGAATGACAATGCACTGCAAGGTCGATAAAATTAACTGCAGTGGAAAAATATTCCTTGAGCCTCCTAACCCTCAGTATCGTAAAGGTGAAATTTTCCGTTTTAGTGTACTATCCTTTGAGCAGTTTAATGATCGCTTTATTGTGCATGTCACAGATGCTTTTAATGATGTACATACTCTTGTATTGTCTGCTAAACCTGTCGAATATGTGAATTGTCGGGTCGACAGGATAAAAAAAGGCAAGCTTTACCTTTCCGACCCTGAAACAGAAGTTTCAAAGTGGTTTGCCGAAGGGGAGAATTATCCATTCTTTATTGAAGATATAAAAACCACTCCTGAGTGTGGAGAGTGCTTCTTTTTGAAAGATGTTAATGCCCGGTCACATATTCTGCCTGTTAAGAATTACCTCCATTATAACTTTAAACAGGGAGATACAATTCAATGCACAGTAGTAAAACAAAATGAATCAGGAAGATGTACGCTGGAACCTATACATCCTAACTATGTACCCGGCAACCAATATTTATTTAAGCTCATTAGCATCGAATATACCGAATCCTTTAATGATAGAAACGAGTGGGTACTCTTTGTAACTGATATCTACAATAATAGTATAATGGTAATTCCTGATTGCCGTGAACCTCTGAAAGAATTTGAGGGCTGTTCAATGGTGTTATGCGAAGTTGAAAGAGTTAAAAAGGGTAAAGTATTTCTCGTAAATCCAGAGCCTGTTAACACTCCTTAACACAGGTTAACAAAGCATTAACCGTTTTCAAAAATGCATTGTAATAGTTTTGCTCTGAAACTTAAAAACTATGCGTATGAAAAATTTACGAACCATTATTCTCGTCATCCTCTCATTGGGATTTTTTGCTTCGGCTCTTGCTCAGGAAGCGAAAAAAGAAGCAAAAGTCAAAATCGTTAAAAATGTAAATGGGGAAACTGTTGTTGTTGATACCATAATCAAAGGAGGTCAGCATGAAATTGATGTCCTGCTTAAAGATCTTGGTGTTGATGAAGAAATCTCCATTGATATGGATATGGATGTGGAAATCAATGAAGACGGTAAGCAGATGATCTTTATGACTGCCACGCATGATACAGTCAAAGGTAGGTCCATTATTGTCAAAGCAGATGGGAAAAAGGGAGAAAAGGCAAAAGTTATCACTATTGACCTTGATTCTGAGGATATTCTCATTGATGAAAAAGGCGCAATTACCATGTCTGTTTCTGCAGCTATTGATGAAGCAATGGAAGCTGTTAAGGTGAATGAAGAGGAGATAAAAATTGTTATGGAATCTTTGGGAAAAGATGGCATACAATGGATAAATGCTGATAATGACAGTATTACACTTCGAATAAATGCGGAAATGGAAACTCTTGGCAAAGAGCTGGAAGACCTGCATATTTATATGTCGGAACCCGGATTTGATGATGAAGGTATCTATTTCTATGACTCAAAAGGACACAACAAACACTTTAACTTCTACACTTCAGGAGAGCATTTTGTAAAAATCGGGGATCTCAGTGAAGAGGAGTGGAAGTATTTTGATGAACGAGGATATAAAAGCTGTAAGAACACTTTTACTCCTATGGATATTTCTATTGAAAGAAAACCTCACAATGATGCATTAAAACTAAGCTTCAATGTAACTCCAAATGATGATTATAATGTGTTACTTCTAAATGAGGATTTCACTCCTGTCCTGGAAGAGAATTTCTCAATGTCAGCCGGTTCATATGACCGTACTGTGGATATTCCCGGTAACCATAAGATTTTTTATTTACAAATTGTAAAAGGCAGGTCATGTTATACAAAAGTAATTAAGCTTTTGTAAAGTGTTGATATAGAATTATATACCATACAGTATCAGGCGTAACCCTGTTGGTGGAAATTTTCTGCCAGCAGGGTTTTTTAATTGAATAAAAATTCAGATTTATTGTTTAAATAGTTTTGGTATTTTTGTCGTTCATTCAAAAAAACTATAAGCATGAGTTTTAGAATTATTGTAATGGCAAAACAGGTCCCTGACACAAGAAATGTAGGGAAAGATGCGATGAAGGCTGACGGGACAGTAAATCGTGGTGCGCTACCGGCGATTTATAATCCTGAAGACCTCAATGCACTGGAATTTGCACTTAAAATTAAAGACCGGGTAGAAGGTGCTGAAATTGTTGTTGTCACAATGGGACCCTCGCGGGCAGCAGGAATTATTCGTGAGGCAATGTACCGGGGTGCTGACAGCGGGATACTGTTAACAGACAGGAAATTTGCCGGCTCAGACACTCTGGCAACATCTTATGCATTATCAATGGCAATAAGAAAGCTTGAACCTTATGATATTGTAATTGCTGGTCGTCAGGCAATTGACGGAGATACTGCTCAGGTAGGTCCACAAACTGCTGAAAAACTAAATCTTCCACAAATCACTTATGCTGAAACGTTGGAAAATATCGACGAAAAGTCAATATCTGTAAAGCGTCGCCTGGAAAGAGGTGTGGAAACTGTTAAAAGTCCGCTGCCTGTTCTTATTACAGTGAATGCCTCCGCTGAAGAGTGTCGGCCAAGGCATGCCAAAAGAGTTATGCAATTCAAACACTCCAGAACAGTTACTGAACTGCAGGAAGAATCACGCGACTATACCGAACTGTTTGATCAGCGCCCTTATCTTACCATTCAGGAATGGTCGGTGGAAGATGTTAACGCAGATGTTGCCAACCTTGGATTAAGCGGCTCGCCAACAAAAGTAAAAAAGATCGAGAATGTTGTCTTTAAAGCTAAGGAAACACGAGTGCTCTCCGACAGCGATGACGATATCGACGGTATGATGAAAGATCTTATTGACAGCCATGTTCTTGGTTAGTATTTAATATTGAAAAATAACTATTATGCAGAATATATTAGTTTATTGTGAGATAACTGAAGAAGGTAATATCGCTGATGTTAGCCTTGAGTTGCTGTCAAAAGGCCGAAAACTGGCTGAAGAACAGAGTGTTAAACTGGATGCAGTTCTATTTGGTGAAAAAACTGAAAACCTTTTGGAAACCTGCGGTATTTACGGTGTTTCGACAGTGTTTGCCGCCAATGACAGCAGGCTCTTCCCATATACAACACAGCCTCATGCTGCTCTTATGGCGCATGTTTGCCGTGAAACTGATCCACAGATAGCGCTTGTGGGTGCATCGCCTGTTGGAAGAGATCTGGCTCCAAGGGTCGCTTCTGAATTGAAGTGCGGTCTTACTGCTGATTGTACCAGTCTCGTATATGGCGATCATTATGAAAAGAAAACTGATACTCAGTATGATAATCTCCTGTACCAGATTCGTCCGGCCTTCGGTGGAAATATCATTGCTACAATTATTAATCCTGATACCAGGCCTCAAATGGCTACAGTCAGGGAAGGAGTAATGAAAAATGAACCCACAGAGAAAGCTACGAACCCGGAAGTTGTGAATCTTGATGTTGACAAAATTGTCGACCCGTCAAATTTTGCTATTGAGATTATTGAACGTCATATTGAACCGCCGAAAGTAGATATCAAAAAATCAGGTGTTATTATCGCCGGAGGTTATGGCGTGGGTTCACGGGATGCTTTTAATAAGCTTTTTGAACTCGCCGATCTGCTTGGTGGTGAGGTGGGCGCCTCTCGTGCAGCGGTAGATGCCGGTTTTGTTGGTCATGAACGCCAGGTCGGTCAAACAGGCGTAACTGTCAGGCCGAAACTATATATTGGTTTTGGAATTAGTGGTGCAGTGCAACACAGAGCAGGTATGGACCAGAGCGCAAAAATTATCTCTGTGAATACTGATCCCAATGCCCCGTTAAACCAAATAGCAGATTACAGCATTGTGGGGAAAGCCGAAGATGTAATCCCAAAGATGATTCGTTTCTTTAAAGCGAACTCTAAGTAAGTGTTAATTAAAAATCAGGAAAATGAATTTCTTTACAGATAATGAAAACCTACTGTTTCACCTTCAACATCCGTTGATGGAGAAAATTGTAAGACTGAAGGAAAACGATTACATCGACAAGGAAAAGTATCCGCATGCTCCGCTGGACTTTGAGGATGCTATGGATTCCTATGAGAAAGTACTGGAAATTATTGGTGAAATTGCCGGTGATACAATCGCTCCTAATGCTGAATCGGTGGATGCCGAGGGACCAAAGCTTGAGAATAATGCTGTTGCTTATGCAAGAGGTACTCAGGAAAATCATGATAAATTAACCGAAGCCGGCGTTGTAGGCCTTAGCCTGCCACGTAAATACAATGGATTGAATTTCTCCATTGTACCTTATGTGATGTCAGCAGAGATTGTCTCACGTGCAGATGCCGGATTTGCCAATATCTGGGGATTGCAGGACTGTGCAGAAACACTGCATGAGTTTGCTTCAGATGAGATTAAAGATAGGTATCTTCCAAGATTCAATCAGGGTGCCACGGCAGCCATGGATCTTACTGAACCGGATGCCGGATCTGATCTTCAGGCAGTTCAGCTAAAAGCTGAATATAGCGAAGAAAAAGGCACCTGGCTGCTCAATGGTGTGAAACGTTTTATCACCAACGGTGATGCGGATGTATCGCTCGTGCTGGCACGTTCCGAAGAAGGAACATCTGATGCCCGGGGTTTATCGCTTTTCGTTTATGATAAGGCTCATCAGTCAGTTATTGTGCGACGTATTGAAAATAAACTTGGTATCAAAGGTAGCCCTACCTGTGAACTGGTATTTAAAGATGCCCCTGCAGAACTTGTTGGTGACCGTAAAATGGGTCTTATCAAGTATGTAATGGCGCTGATGAACTCTGCCCGCCTGGGTGTTGGTGCACAGTCTGTTGGTATTGCTGAAGCTGCATACCGCGAAGCGCTGGCATATGCGAAAGAGCGCGAACAGTTTGGTAAAGCTATCATTCAGTACCCTGCCGTTTATGAAATGCTTACAATGATGAAGGTAAAAACTGACGCAGCCAGAACGCTTCTTTATGAAACAAGTCGTATGGTTGATATGTATAAAGCCTATGGATTTGTGCTGGAAGAACGCAAGCTTGATCCGGAAGAGCGCAAAGAGATGAAATACTATCAGAAAAATGCTGATGTTTTTACTCCTCTGCTGAAACTCTTTGCATCAGAATATTGTAATCAGGTGGCATACGACGCATTGCAGGTTCATGGGGGCAGTGGATATATGAAAGATTATCCTGTCGAGCGTATTTTCAGAGATGCTCGTATTACCAATATCTATGAAGGAACTTCCCAACTTCAGGTTGTTGCTGCTATAAGGGGTGTTACAAATGGTGCCTATCTAAAGAAAATGCATGAATATGCTGAGACTGAGATTAAGCCTGAGTTCGAATACCTGTATCGTACCTTGGTAAAGATGACCGATCAGTATGAAAAAACAGTTGCAAAGGTGCTTGAAATAGCCGAGGATACTGAAGATTACCTCACATTTATGTCAAGAAGACTGGTTGAGATGGCAGGAAATATCATTATGGGTTATCTTCTGCTTCTGGATTCAAACAGGGGAGGAGATTATGAGAAGTCTGCTGAGATTTTTATCCGTAAAGGTAAAGCCGAGAATATCTCTTCTGTAAGCTATATTAATAATTTTCAGGTTAAGGACCTTGACGATTTCAGAATGTAAGCCTATAAAACAAATAGATACAATAAAGGCGGTACTTTTCAGATACCGCCTATTTTATTTATTTCTTTTCGGGAAGCTTATCACTTTCCGGTTCCCTGAGTTCTTTAACCGGAGGTGTAATTTTTATTATCAATTCCTCCTGACCTTCTTTGTAATCGGCATGAATCGTACTTCCCGGATTGATGGAGCCTTTTATTAACTCCTCAGCAAGTGGATCCTCAACGTATTTCTGAATAGCCCGTTTTAACGGACGCGCGCCAAACTGACTATCCCAGCCTTTTTCAACAATAAAATCTTTACCCGGCTCAGAAACTTCAAGCGTGAAGCCCATATTTTTAATTCTATTGAGCAGGTGTGACAGTTCAATATCAATAATTTTATGTATTGATTCGCGTTGCAACTCTTCAAATATCACCACATCATCGATTCGGTTCAGGAATTCCGGAGCAAAGGATTTCTTCAATGCATTTTCAATCACCGAGCGAGCATAATCTTTACTGGCAGCCTGTCGTGCATTTGTATTAAACCCTACACCTTTGCCAAAATCCTTAAGTTGACGGGATCCTATATTGGAGGTCATTATGATGATAGTATTCTTAAAGTCAACCTTACGGCCAAGACTATCGGTTAAAACACCATCATCAAGAACCTGCAACAGCAAGTGGAAAATATCAGGATGCGCCTTTTCAATCTCATCAAGAAGTACGATAGAGTAGGGTTTTCTTCTAACTTTTTCAGTAAGCTGACCACCCTCTTCATATCCAACGTATCCGGGAGGCGCTCCCACGAGTCTTGAAACAGCAAATTTTTCCATGTATTCACTCATATCAACCCGAACCAGGGCATCCTGTGAGTCAAACAAACGTTCAGCAAGGATCTTTGCAAGATGAGTTTTACCAACTCCTGTTGGTCCCAGGAAGATAAATGTTCCGATAGGTTTGTTGGGGTCTTTTAATCCGGCTCTGTTACGACGAATTGCTTTTACTACTTTTTTAATAGCATCATCCTGACCTATCACCGAACCCTGAAGTTCCGATTCCATATTTATCAGTCTGTTGCTTTCATTTTCTGCAATACGCTGTACAGGAACACCTGTCATCATGGCAACAACTTCTGCCACATTTTCCTCTGTAACTGCTTCACGGTGTATCATGGAATCCTCTTCCCAACGTTTTTTAGCTATTGAGAGATCTTCCTGAAGTTTTCTTTCAATATCACGATACTGCGCAGCTTCCTCAAATTTCTGCGAACTGATGGCCTTAGTTTTATTTATGCGGGTCTCTTCAATGGCATTTTCAATATTGATGATTTCCGGCGGAACATTGATATTCTTAATATGTACTCTGGCACCTGCCTCATCCATCGCATCAATAGCCTTATCGGGAAGATAACGATCTGATATGTAGCGCGTTGTTAATGATACACACGCTTCAACAGCCTCATCAGTGTATGATACAAGGTGATGATCCTCATATTTTTCCTTGATATTATTAAGGATTTCCACAGTCTCTTCAGGAGAAGTAGGATCTACGAGAACTTTCTGAAAACGACGCTCCAGTGCTCCATCCTTTTCAATATACTGTCGATATTCATCCAGCGTAGTAGCTCCGATGCATTGAATCTCACCACGGGCGAGAGCCGGCTTAAAGATATTGGAAGCATCCAGGCTTCCGCTGGCATTTCCAGCGCCAACAATAGTGTGAATCTCATCAATGAAAAGAATGATATCAGGATTCTTCTCCAGCTCATTCAATACAGCTTTCAGGCGCTCCTCAAACTGTCCGCGATATTTTGTTCCTGCAACAACAGACGCCAGGTCAAGTGTATAAATACGTTTGTTAAACAGTGCTCTTGAAACCTGACGACCTACAATCCTCAACGCCAGACCTTCAGCAATAGCTGATTTACCTACACCCGGTTCGCCAATCAATATCGGATTATTTTTCTTTCTGCGGCTTAGAATCTGAGCTATTCGCTCGAGCTCTTTTTCCCGTCCAACAATAGGATCAAGGCGGCCTTCCTCAGCGGATTTTGTAATATCCCTGCCAAAATTATCAAGAACAGGGGTTTTTGTTTTTGAATCCTGTGTTTTAGATGATTTACGCCCTGAAGATCCGGGATTTTCATATTCAATATCATCAGCATCATCAGATAATTCATTCATTATCTGATCCTCACCGGTTTTATACTTTTTAGCTTCCGGTTTATTAGAGATAGTGGCAATTATCTCTTCTTTAACATTATCGTAATGAAGACCAAATTGCGACAGTGACGATGATACGATATTATCTTTATCTTTAAGGATAGCCAGCAGCAGATGCTCTGTACCGATTACTTCGCTCTTAAAAGTACGAGCCTCGAGATATGTAAGTTTCAGTGCTCTTTCGGCCTGCTTGATTAATGGTAGATTATCTTTTTCAATCGAACTGTTTTCAGTCATTGATTCAGCCACCGACTGCTCAATATGCCGGCGCGTCTCAACGAGGTCAACACCAAGGTATTTAAGTATTTGTATAGCAACACCTTCGCCATCCCTTATCATGCCCAGAAAAAGATGCTCAACTCCAATATAGCCATTCTTTAAACGTAATGCTTCTTCTCGACTGTATGAAATAACATCTTTAACACGTTGAGAAAATTTTGCTTCCATATATTCGTTTATTTATTATTATCAAAACAATGAATATTCGTTTTGGTTGATTAAGACTTCAATTTATCACCAAACCGAAATCTCATATCAAATATAGTACCAAACCAGAAATGACGGGCTTTAGAGCCCCGGATTTATCAACAAACAGATGTTAGTAATATATGTCGTATTTTAATGTCGGATGAACGGGATATTTTTGTAAATTCGTCATTTATGTAAGTTATTTTTAACATCTTGGAAATGAATGAATTAAAGGTGTAGATATGCAAGATAGAGAACGGATTGTAAAGGTTAATATTGAGAACCAAATGAAAGCGGCTTATATCGATTACTCAATGAGTGTAATTGTAAGTCGCGCATTACCGGATGTAAGGGATGGATTAAAACCTGTTCATCGTCGTATATTATTTGGAATGAATGAGTTAGGGATTACTTCGGGTAAACCCTATAAAAAGTCAGCCAGAATTGTAGGGGAGGTGCTTGGAAAGTATCATCCACATGGCGACAGTGCAGTGTATGATTCAATGGTGCGAATGGCTCAGCCCTGGTCACTACGTTATCCCCTTGTCGATGGTCAGGGTAACTTCGGATCCATAGACGGCGACAGCCCCGCAGCAATGCGTTATACAGAGGCGCGTCTCAGAAAAACTGCTGAAGAGATGCTATCCGATATCAATAAAGATACCGTGGATTTTCAGCTTAACTTTGATGACTCCCTTAAAGAACCTACAGTACTTCCCGCACGAATCCCACAACTCCTTGTGAATGGAGCTTCCGGAATCGCTGTAGGTATGGCTACCAACATGGCTCCGCATAATTTGACAGAAGTTATTGACGGAACTGTTGCTTATATCGATGATAATGAAATCGATATAGCAGGATTGATGAAGTATATCAAAGCCCCTGATTTCCCAACAGGAGGAATTATTTATGGATATGAGGGCGTAAGAGACGCTTATGAAACCGGCAGGGGTAGAGTTGTGATGAGGGGAGAGTCGAAAATTGAAGAAAATGCGCATGGTCGGGAAACCATTATCGTAACATCAATTCCTTATCAGGTCAATAAAGCAGAAATGATTAGGAAAACTGCCGACCTGGTTAATGAAAAGAAAATTGAAGGCATTTCGGATATCCGTGATGAAAGCGACAGAAAAGGAATGCGCATCGTATATGAACTAAAAAAAGATGCCATCTCTAATGTCGTGCTTAATAAATTGTATCAATATACGGCACTACAAACTTCCTTTAGTATTAATAATATTGCCTTGGTTAATGGCAGGCCAATGCTTCTTAACCTAAAGCAGATTATTAAATACTTCGTCGAGCACCGTCATGACGTGGTTACAAGACGAACTGAGTATGAACTCAGAGAGGCTGAGAAACGAGCCCATATCCTTGAAGGATTACTTATCGCGCTCGATAACCTCGATGAAATCATTGAACTTATCAGAGCCAGTAAAACTCCGGAGGAAGCCCGTACCGGATTAATGGAGCGTTTTAACCTAACTGAGATTCAGGCCAGAGCAATCCTGGATATGCGCCTGCAAAAACTCACAGGTCTTGAACAGGATAAGATAAGAGCTGAATATGATGAACTCATGAATCTTATTAAAGACCTTAAATCGATACTTGAAAGCAAAGAACGCAGAATGCAGATTATCAAGGATGAACTTCTTGAAATAAAAGAGAAGTATGGCGATGAAACCCGCACCGAGATTGAGTATTCTGCACAGGATTTCAGAATAGAAGATATCATTGCTGATGAGGATGTTGTTGTGACAATTTCCCACCTTGGCTATATAAAACGTACTCCACTTGCTGAGTATCGTCGTCAGGGAAGGGGAGGAATCGGTGCACGGGGATCATCAATCAGGGGTGATGATTTTGTGGAATACCTTTTTATTGCCTCAATGCATAATTATATGCTTTTCTTTACAGAGAATGGAAAATGTTTCTGGTTGAGGGTGTTTGAAATTCCGGAAGGCGGAAAATCCTCTAAAGGAAGAGCGATTCAAAACGTAATATCCATACCACCGGATGATAAGGTTAAAGCCTTTATCAACCTTAAGGATATTAAAGACGAAGAATATATCAATAACAATTATATTATCCTCTGCACCAAAAAGGGCGTCATCAAAAAAACTTCACTGGAAGCATACTCGCGCCCAAGACAGAATGGTATCAATGCAATCAGCATCAGGGAAGGGGATGAGTTGTTACAGGCCAGAATGACAGATGGCTCTAATGAAGTACTTATGGCATTGCGTTCAGGCAGAGCAATACGCTTTAATGAAGAGAATGTTCGCCCCATGGGCCGAAATGCTGCCGGTGTTCGAGGCATCACGCTTGCATCTGAAAATGACGAAGTTATTGGTATGATATGTATAAATGATCCATCACATAATGTGCTTGTAGTATCTGAAAACGGATATGGGAAAAGATCTGTTCTTGAGGATTATCGTATCACAAACCGCGGCGGGAAAGGTGTGAAAACCATAAGTATTACTGAGAAAACAGGTGATCTGATTTCAATTCATAGTGTGGTCGATAGTGATGACCTGATGATTATTAACCGCTCGGGAATCACCATTCGTCTGGCAGTTTCAGAATTACGCACAATGGGAAGAGCTACTCAGGGTGTACGTCTGATCAACCTTCGTGAAGATGATTCAATCGCAGCAGTTACAAAAGTAGATGTTGTTGAAAATGAAGAAGATGTGGATGCAGTTGAGGATTCTGAACAGGTTCAAAACCCTGGAGAGGAAGCTGCCGAACCGGAAAATGGTACAAATATTGATTAGTTTATCCAGATGTTTTACATTTGTTATCTAATTGTATGGTAATTAATAAAACAATAAATAGAATCTTAAATACGAAACTTAAATTTTTCCCCATGAAAAAGATTTTTGTAACCGCGGTGCTGTTACTAAGTATCTCAGTAACATTTGCGCAAAAGGTAGAGGTGCAAAATGCATCAAACTATCTGAGAAATGAACAGTTGGGTAAAGCTATTGAGGCAGCAGACAAGGCTATAGTACATGAAGACACAAAGCAGTATTATAAGGCTTGGTTTTATAAAGGAGCTATATGTCTTGAGATTAATAACATGTACAAATGGGCAAACAGCTGTGAACTTGGCATGAGCCAGGCAGAAGTAGAAGCTAAAATGGCTACTTTTGGAAATCAGTTCCAACCGGTTAAACCTGAATCAGACAGAAAACATAAATTTGATGACGGATCTAAAGGCCGTAAAGTCACTTATAAGTATGATGTAAACTTCATCTTTAGTGCTGATGATAAACTTGTTGAAGTTACTGAGCCTACTGATGGAAAATTTGCTGATCGTGACTTTATCAGTGAAGCAGAAGAAGCGCTGATGAATTCAATCAAATTTAATGAAGAAGATGAGGATCTTCGCCAGAAAGCCCTTGGTAATATGGGTGTTATCTATGATAACGTATTCAATGACGCAGTAGCTCAGTACAATGCAAAAGCCTATTTGAAGGCAGCAGCAGCGTTTGAAAAAGCTTATGATATCCTCGATAAGCTTGGAACTGTTGATTCTTCGTCACTTAATAATGCAAATCTGGCATATAAACTTGCTGTTCAGGAGAAATTTGATGCTGAGCAGTATGAGGAAGCTCTTGAAGTTGCAAATATTGCAAAAGAAAAATTCCCGGAAGATATAGATCTTATTATTACAGAGGCAAACATTTATCTGAAGCTGGAAGATAACGAGAATACAGTTAAGACACTCGAATATCTTATGACTATTGATGATAAAAACCCATCAATATTCTTCGCGGCAGGTGCTTCGTACGATGTTCTTGGAAACAATGAAAAGGCAATGGAAGCATATAAGAAGGCAATCGAACTAGATCCTGACTACTTTGATCCAAATTACAACCTTGGTGCTCTTTATGTAAATAAAGCTGCTGAAATTCAGGAAAAAATGAATGCACTTCCTCTTGATGCCGTTGATGAATACAATGCCAAGAAAACTGAAATGGAAGATTTCCTTAAGCAGGCACTTCCATATCTTGAGAAAGCTGATGAAATTCAACCTGATGATCAGTATACACTTAACTCTTTGAAAGAGATATATTCTCGCTTAAAGATGTATGATAAAGTAAAAGAAATTAATGCTCGTCTTGAGCGTTAATACTGCGAATCGTTACTTTTTTCGAGGCTGCCTATTGCGAGTAGGCAGCCTTTTTTGTAAGAAATTGTTAAGAGTGATAAAACCTGTTGTACATTCTGGTTTTTGGAGTATTTTCGCGGCTTCGGAAAACTAAACTTTTTTTAAAGAAAAACAATGAACAACAAACTTGGAAACCCTGCAGTTGTTGGTCTTGCCGGATTTGGGCTGACAACACTTTTATTACAGTTTCACAATATTGGTATATGCGGACTTGGTCCTGTTTTAGCCATGGGTGTGATTTTTGGAGGTCTGGCGCAGTTTATTGCCGGATTCATGGAACAGAAAACCGGAAATAATTTCGGATTTGCAGCTTTTACCAGTTACGGAGCATTTTGGATGGGGCTATGTATTATCTGGGTTCTAAACCATTATGGTGTTTTTACATCAACAACACGTGAAGTTGGGCTATATCTGTTGGCCTGGACGTTCCTTACGTTAATCTTCTTTGTAGGGTCGTTTTATATCCACAGGGCGATGAGTGTCACATTCGGAAGTTTGCTGGCCGGATTTATTCTCCTGGATCTTGGGCATTTTGGTTATCCTCAAATGAACGTTGTGGCAGGTTATGTTCTTATTTTCTGTGCACTTTCAGCATGGTACATGATGAGCGTTATAATTCTAAACGACCTTGCCGGAAAAGAAGTACTTAGAAATGGCAAAGCTCTGGCTCAGCGGGAAACATTTAAAATGGTATTCTTGAAGAAGAGGGCGTAAGATAAATCCTCAGGTATCAGTCAATCCGACATAATATTATAAGAAGTATTGGATTTAAAAAGAGTTGCAACATTGCAAAGTGCTGCAACTCTTTTTTTTAATTCATTTATTATCAGCGCATTTTATTAAATAACCAATAATTAATTTACTGGATTTAAGATAAAAATCTAACTCACTGGTAATCAGTATTTACACAGTACTGCATTTGTCCGATAATTAATATTATGTTAAGTTGGTGTTTTGTACTGCTACTCTACTGCTTGCCAAATCCTAGAAAAACATTACATCTAAGATAAAATACATGGCCGGTAAAGATAAAATACTCAGCAGTGTACTTAGGAAAAAATTCTTAGCTGCGGTATCTGTATCTGCATTGTAAATCTTGGCGATGATCATCATCATGGCAAAACCTGGTGTTGATGCCTGCATCAGTACACACATGCTCGCAGTATCACTAATATTGAAAAATGGGATCATTCTCATCATAAATACAAATGCTCCGGCAATTATCGGAATGAATATCAATTTATTAAAGCTGTACACCCATACGGATTTGTCTGTAACAATGTCCCTGATTTTAATGGTAGAAAATTTCAAACCAATAAATATCATTGCCAACGGACTGGTTGCGGATCCTAACCGACCAATACTGCCGGTTACCAGATCAGGCATTTTAACTCCTGCAATTAACAGTGACAACCCTATTAATAACGATATTGTATTGATATTAATAAGTTTAGACAGATTCTTTAGTGGTGAGCTTCTTTTGGATTTATCAAGAAACATTACACCTATGGTCCACATAATGATGTTACTGGCGAAATTATATAGCGCAGCATATAACAATCCTTCCCCACCGGGAAATAATGCATCCAGTAACGGAAATCCAATAAAGATAGTGTTTCCCTTGAATGTATGGATGATATGAATAACCTGCTTTCTCTCAGATAGTTTCAGGATTCTGGAGGACGAAAACCCAATAAGCATCTGAATTCCGTGTATCATTGCAGAAAAAAGAATAACCCCTACTCCATTTCTCCATATCTCCGGTGTCATATCCATACCTGTAATGGATGTTAGAAGAAGGCATGGAAGAGTGATATTAAAAACCAATCTTGCAATTACATCGTCGGAGCCTTTACCAAGGATTGTGGTTTTTCCGCCAATATAACCGGCAGAAATCATTATCAGTAATAATAGTATCTGATGAAAAACCGGGTAGATTTCCATACGTTAAATTATTGTATTACAAAGCCTTAAATTAGTTATACAGTGCTATTAAGCAGTGCATTTCCCTGTAAAGATAAAATAATATAACGGATGGCAGAACCAAAATCTTTTATCATTCTCTGCGGTTATACTGCTCTTCTTTGATAAAGTGATAATATGAATCAACCGGCTTGTTTTGTGGCGTTACAATACCGTGATCAATATTTATATCACTTAAAAAGAGTATATACAGATAATCTTTTACAGCCTTAATAAACGATATTAATTGGTCTTTAAATTCTATTGCATTTGGTATAAAAACTACATGGTGATCTTCAATATGAGGATATCTCTCCTTTTTAACTTCATGTAGTTTTTTCTTTAATAATACGAGCAGTCTGGCGTTGTTAAAACTCACAAAAAATTTTCTTTCCATCTCCATTAAATAAAGTTTCAGAGTGTTTTGAGTTTTACACTTTAAATTCAATAGCGCATCATCGGAAGCTTCATAAAACCATTCAATGCCATTTGACATCTCTTTTGATTTGACTTCAATAAGATATTGCGCCTCTACCCTGTTCAAGCCGGAATCCTGCTCATCAAAAATCGAGTCTCCCCATTTTTCAATTTGCGCCCACACTGCTTTGAAAATCTGAATTCCATACCCAAGTACAATCAGGATTAACTTTTCGGAATACCCTTTGAATTTCTTAAATACCTGCTTTAAAAATTCTAAAAGCAATTTAAAGAGGTACTTAAAAATGATCCTGATTTTTTTAATAATTGATAGAAGTGAGCTCATCGTTGAAGGTTTGTTATTATAATTATCCCGTTGCTAGAAGACAAAAATACTCTCATATGTCATTGTATATCAATAATATTAAGCCTCAAAAAAATGTAGTTTAAAGATTTTAGCACAAGTTTAGCAGCTTAAAAAGCATGATCAATACATTCTAAAAAAATATTCAACAATCTAAATTTATTTAGCTATTGACTTAATAACTTAAAAAAGTGTATATTTGTAAGACTAACCCAAAAGAGCCTGTATGAGAACAACAGATGCCAGTAAGTTTTATTTAAGCAACCTATTACCAAGGATTTGTCGTTATTTAAATGGGCTGGAAAAGGCGATACTGTTTTATCGAAGTGGTGATAACAATAGTATTGCTGCTGCCTATACTGATCGATCAATGATATATCAGACTTCTATTTTGCCTGATAAAGTCAATATTGATTCACTGCGCCGGAAACGAACCGGCGGGCCTCAACGTTGGATGTGGTACGACCGTAATCAGTTAGAGTTTGACCAAAAGCGTTTTCGCCCTGAGGAAAACAATTTGCTGACCCCGCTCTCCGAAAGTGTGCTGTTGCTTTTTCTGCCTACGGGAAGCTCAACAGATTTCGACTTATTATATTTGTTTTTTAGTGGTAATGTCAGCTATCTGAATCCAGTTCAAAAAAATGATGAACATTTTTTCCGTCAGACTAAAGATGCCATAGGTTCTCTTCTTTCCGGCATTTTCACAGAGATGTTTTATGAAGAGGCTGAAAGAGATATTCAAAACTCCAGGTTTAAACGACTTATTAAAGGCGTTTCAGTCGAAGTAGAACATTTACGTCACAGCCTGTCGGAGGTAAAAATGGAAAACCAGGAACGGATATTTAAGTATTGCATTGATCGCCTGAAAGTTATAAGTGATGAAAAATCCAGAACTGTCACATTTCATGATTCTTCAAAAAAGAAGTTATTGTTGTATACAGGAGATATTGCAGCGCTGTATGAGATAATATCAAATGCTGTTTTTTTCGCTGAGAGTCTGTCTGATGACGCCACCTCTCCCCTTTTAATAAAGGACTTTCACATACAGCACAGTAAGGAGATTAATAGTGAGAATAACCGGAAACTGGTCACCATGCAGAATCTTTCTGAAGCAACATCCTACCTTGACAGACTTGAGGATGCAGGAAGTATTATTCATACAGCCGGGGGTAAATTAACAGGTGCTTCGATGGGCGAAGTGATGAACCCACCCATCACCCCTTCAGCAATATCTCAATGGCTCACAAAATACGGGAATCAGATGGTTCAATTGCTACATACCTACCCTGATAAGTGGCACACCATCCGACATCATTTTAAACCACTGGTAAAGATACTACAACGCGATAACTCTGGAGAAAGGCTGGAGATGACAGGCAGTTAAAGAAATATACTCAGACCGCCTGTAAGAAGCATGTATCTAAACTTTTGGTCGAAGAACCCGGTTGTCACCCCTGCTCCGTAATAGGCAGTTCCTATTTCATCATGTATAACACCTGATTCATTGGAGATGTATTCTATTTCCTGATAGGATTCAGCATAATCGAGACTAATGTTAAATGCCCAGCTTCGAGAAGGATTAAGCCGTACTCCAAAACCAACGAGGTATCCAAACTGCCAGTCTCCTGCAGCTTCATGCAGCTCTGTCCAGTCATCAACAATATCCTGCCCGTTAAACTCATATTCGCGGTAATAGGAGATTTCAAATTCCGGGATACGCGCCAGATGCGGCCCGTAAAGTGCTTTACCATTAATCTGAAGCCAGTTGTTAATACTCATTGAAGTATATAATCCTGTCATCAAGGAAGCGATTTCGTACATACCGGTGCTTTTCACATCATAAACAGCATTTTCAGGAATAGTTTGGGCATTTATTTCCACAATCTTATTATCGGCAACAAAATGCCTGTTATAGTCAAGGCGTAATCCGGCGCCAAAAAATTTGCTAAAAAAGATAGCTCCCTCTGCTGACGCGCCCGGACCGGGCAGTGCAAAACCTGTGCTTCCTGAATTTACCGAAGAGTAATTTCCGGCAGGAAAACTAAATCCGGCATTAACACCGAAAAAGCTTTTGCTGTTCTCGTCATCATCAAATACATTCACATCCTGAGAAATTCCTGCAAATGGAATTATCAGCAATAGGCAAATCACAATGAACCAGGCTCTTTTCATATCACAAATGTAACGAATCGTTTTATTGTTTATTCTTTTGGCCTGCTGCTTTTATACATAAAATTTCCGGCAATAAAGATCAGGAATAGTGAGCCAACTGCAAAATAAAGCCAAGCAGGTATTGGCACCGGATCTCCACCGGCATAACTATGCAACCCTGACAGATAGTAGTTTACACCGAAGTATGTCATAAGAATGCTGAAAAATGCTATTACTGTCATGACATTAAAGAAATAACGACCTTTAAGTCCGGGAATATATTTCAGATGTATCACGAAAGCATAAATCAGAATTGTAATCAGCGCCCAGGTTTCTTTGGGATCCCATCCCCAATACCTTCCCCAGGAAACATTAGCCCAGATTGCACCAAGAAAAGTACCGATAGTAAGCAAGTATAATCCCGGAATCATAATAATTTCTGAAATTGCGGTTAATCGTTTAATGGCATTTTCAATATTCTCTTTAAATGTAGTTCCTGCAGCAATCTGAAGAATTATTGCCGAGAGCGCAATTATTGCCGACAGCCCCAGAAATCCATAGCTTGATGTAATGACAGATACATGAATTGTAAGCCAAACCGACTTAAGCACTGGCACCAGGTTTGAAATCTGTGGATTCATCCATGAGAGATGTGCTACCATAAGTACCATGGCTGTCAAAACGGATGTGGACCATAGTGCAAATGGTTCCCGTTTATAAAATAGCAAACCTGCCAGCATTGCCGACCACGCCATAAATACCAGGGATTCATAGCCATTACTCCATGGCGCATGCCCGCTGATATACCATCTGAGTCCCAAAGCTGCAGTATGAATAATAAATGCCACCAGTAAATGGATAAACCCTACTTTGCTCATCCATGCATATCTGCGGAAAGGCCGGGCCACGTTAATGATAAAGACAATAATCATGAAAAAGCCAAATGTGCTGTAAAAGCGCCAAAGCCGGTTAAAGACATCGGCCCTGTTACTAAAAATTTCAGCTTTTATTTTATTATCGGGAATAATATCAACAGAGGCGTTTTTGTGCTGAAAACTATCAATATCATTGATAACTTTTTGGGCTTTTACATTATTATTACTGATAAGAGCTTCGCCAAGTGTTGCTTCAGCATTAGTAATGAATAAAGAATCCATACTACTCAGGTTCTGCAGGTTATGTTCAGCTGCCAGCCATACAGAACCGCTCTCTCCGTCAACAGGATACATTTTAATATATCTGTTGGTAAGGATAAGATAGAAGACATTAAGTCTCTCATCGATTTTTATTACCTCCCTGTCATATTTTGTTCTGTATACCGGCTTCTTATTATATGCTTCCTCAATATCTTTACTTAATAAATACTGACCAGTACCAGGGTCCACGATGTCATTAAAAGAAGCGTAGGATTCCTTTATCTGAAGTCGTTTCCTCAGGTCTTCAAATTTTACTTTCAGAATCTTTTCTCCCATCCAGTTTTGCGGGTCTGCAATCATTGAGAGCAATACCTGGTCGGAATTCATATTTTGGTATTTGCTTTTTCCGTAGAGTGTTCTTAAAACTTCATCCGAAAGAGTATTAACAGGCATTAAACGTCCATTTGCTCCCAGAGCCTGCAGTTGCCCAAATGATGCTGCAATCTCTTTATCGGGTTCCACAGGCTTATTTTGTGCTTTTAACTCCTGAGGTTGAATCAGGGCAAGGATTATCAATCCAGGAATAAGTAATACGGTTTTTGCATTTGACAGTGAGCGGAGCCGTAGTCTGAAACGACTGTTTTTATCAGCAAGCGCCCAGATCATACTAAAGATCATTAAAAAGTACCCCAGATAGGTAAGAAATGTCCCGGTACGATCTTTCCTGACAGAAAGAACAGTCCCCTTTTCATCCTGATCAAAGGAGCTCTGATAGAAACGATATCCATTGTATTTGAGTATGTTATTCATGTATATCTCAAAGGGGAAAGAGATATCTTCCCTGCTGTCAGTGAGTTCTACAAAACTTCTGTATTCTGAAGGGCTTTCTGAGCCGGGATAGCGCTCAATTTGAAAATCCTTAAGGCAAACTGAGAAAGGAATGTCTATTGTTGCCGGTTGCCATGTTGCCTCTACTACCACGTCTTCAAAACTCATTTTATTGGCTGGCATAGCCACCTCAGATCTTACTACCGGGAAGAACAGCGTTTTTGTGTCACTTTGAATCACCATTAAAATTTCTGCCCCAGGATTTTGCTGCGAGTTATCCTGTTCATATCTGACAATAGCCTCAGGCATAAAATCCGTCAAAACAAACCGAAAATCTTCTGTTTCATAAATTGTATAAGCATTAAGAGCATGTGGTGTATTTGCTTCCAGTATATTCTCACCACTTCCCCCCATCATTCGTCTGATCATCATCTCTTCAGGATAAGTTACAGAAAGTGAATCCTGCCGGAAATCAAATTTTAAGCCTTCAGGTGTTGAAACATTAAACCCTATTCTAATATTATCAATAAAAAACTCCTGCCCTTCGAAAACCGGCAAGGCGTATGAGCGAAACTGAGAGGCAAACATTAGCAGCATAACCGGTGACCCGGATTCAGATTCGTACAAAACAGGCACATGAGCTACAGGATAGTGGTAGATATCAACTTTAAAATCCTCCTTGTTATCAGGAGCCACCTCCCCTACTTTATAAAACATACTGTTATCAACCTCAAATTGTTGGCTGACAACATTTTCATCAACAGAGACCTCTGTGTAAAGGTTCATATTTTCCATAAGAATTTCTTCCGCACAATCATTCTCTCTGATGTGCATCATACCTTCAACAGCAAAATGTTTTGTAAAAAAACCACCGGCAAGCACAATTACAAAGGAGATATGAAAAATTCCCCGTGAAAGTTTCTCTTTTTTATATAGTTGATATTTAAAAACAGCCCCGGTGAGATTTATGGCCAGAACAAACAGCAGTAGTTCAAACCACCATGATGCATAAACCACTTCTTTAGCGTATCGGGCACCGAAATCATTCTCAATAAATGTAGCAACAGCAAGTATTACAGCCAGAAAAACAAGTATTATTCCGGCGACTTTCATGGAAAACAGGGTATTCAGAAATTTCTTCATATGCTAATAATTATTTTCGGCTTTTAGCATAACAACCAAAAGCCGAAAAAGTAGAATTAAAAGTGATTTATTGCCGGAGTGACATCTTGTTAAGAATTTCCTTCAGCTCATCTGTCAGAGATCCTATTTCATCCCATTCAGGGGAATAGCGGCGACGCAGGATATGTGTCTTTCGCAATTTCTGAGTTGTTTTGTAATAGCGTCGTGAGTGTTTAAACAGGATAAATGAAACTGGCAAAGAAACAAGGTATGCCAATGAGATACGCCAGTTATGCATAAAAGCCTGAAAAACAAAGAACTGAATAATATAAAATAAAGGAGTCAGGAATAGACCAACGCCAAATTTTATGGAAGAGATAAATTGTGGATCCGGAATTTTTTTGGAAACATAGATACCAATAAAAATCGGAAAGATGTGATTAAGACCACCATAAGCAAAAAACGGGAACAACAAAATTCCTGTAATTGCTCTAAGAGGCGCCAGGATTTTCTTTACGGAAGGATAAAATTCTCTTGGTTCCATATGGTGTCTGGCCAGAATTTCATTGATGCGAGAGGTTTTGGTATTTATTTCCTCTTTAAGTTCAGGGTTATCCTTTGTATGGTCATCAATCATTTTAATTATGGCCTTATCTGCCCTGAATCTGTCAGGTTGCTTCCGGTGTTTCAATCCCAGCCGTTGGCGCATTGGTCGATTATACAGATAGCGGAGAAGTTCATACATTTCATAGTACTCCTTATCCCGGATGTCGATCATAAGAGGGCGCATTCCCTCAGCCATTGCATCACGGAGCGCAATATGGGCTTTTTGTGGATTTTTATCAAAAAGCTCTTTAAATTGTCCGACAGGAATAGGTTTTCCGAATTGTATCTGTAATGTTTCATCGAAGTGATCGGTGTCGCTATAGTAAATTCCAACAGGAACCACAACAGTTCCCAGCTCAAAATTATGATCCTGTTCGGTAAGAAAAACAATCCTTGGAATTCCTTTTTTTAAGGGTAAAAGTCGGCGTAAAGGATTGTGAGAAGCTTCAGGGAAGAGTGCCAGGAATTTTTTATCTACCAGAACGCCTTTTGCTTCATCAAAAACGCCATCATTATTTGCAAGATTATCCTTTCCATCGCGGATTCGATATACAGGAAGAATTTTCATTCCACGGAAAGCCCATCGCAGGAAACCTTTTTGGAAGATATCTGCACGTGCAAGGAAAACAGGTTGTCCCGGAACAGCATAGATTAATGCCAGTGCATCAATTAGTGCGTTTTGGTGATTTGGTCCGAAAACAACCGGAGTATTTTTAGGGATATTTTCTGTGCCGCTAACCCATATTTCACGATGATACAGGCGCATCACAATATTTGACAGTTTCCGGCCAAGGGTGTACCGGAAGTCGTAATCCTGAATAATTTTTGTCATAGTTTAATCTAATCTGATTGGTTTTCTATTCCACCACCATGCGATGGTCATTCCGGACAGGATGTGCCATATCCCCCACCATGCGGCGATAAATGCCATACCACCGAGGTTCAGACTTTGGTCGAAGATATTCGGGTTAAATATCAGGGCAAGGCCCAGCCCGGAGTTCTGAATTCCTGTTTCAATGCCAATGGTACGACGATTATTTTGATTAAGTTTAAAGATGCGGGCAAAGTTATAACCACCGAGCAAGGCAATACCATTATGCAAGAGTACAATAATAAATATATAACTGATGTAATTCAGAAAATGATCATAATTGGCAGCAAAGGCACCGACAACAAAACCCATAAAAATAAACATTGAAGCGATTCTGACTCCTTTAAGGATTCGTTTAGTAGTATTGGGAAACTTCCAGGCGAAAGTCATTCCAAGCAAAACGGGAAGACCCAGGAGGATTGCGACTGTTTTAATCATCTCCACAGGATCGATCGTAATAGGCACAAGCAATGGTGATGATGCTGCGTAGAGCCCGCCCCAGAATGCAAAGTTCAGTGGTGTAAGTACAATACATGCAAGGGTACTGAATGCAGTCATACTAACCGATAATGCCACATTAGCCTTGGCCAGAGAACTGATGAAATTGGATATGTTTCCTCCCGGGCATGAGGCAACCAGCAACATCCCCAAAGCTACTGCTGCTGAAGGCTGTATAATCACAATTAAAAGATAAGTTAATGCAGGCAGAAGAATCCATTGGCTTATGATACCAATAATTGCCGGCTTAGGTCTTTTAAGAAGCTCTTTAAATTGGGACAGCCTGATGTCGAGAGCAACACCAAACATAATAAATGCAATGGTTATGTTCAGCATAAAGAGTCCTTGTTGGCTAAAGTTTAGCGTAATAGTGTCGAGTACTTCCAGATTGTCGAACATAGTGCTGCGATTTGGTTATTTTTTTAGTTGGTCTTTTCAAACGGATGTTCATTGTTAAAATCCGGTTGATATGTATCCTGACTTTCAAGCTCCTGAATCCAGCCATTTTTAAATCCAAGGCAATCAAGATAATCCACAATACGTTGATATTCTTTTTGTTGCAGACTTCTGTTAAGCGCTGGAAATTCCATTGCTTTGTAAGCCGGGTAATATTGCGACATTAAAGATAATGTAATTTTTGAATCCGACATATCAGCAAGCCTGTTGAGTACTTCAATGCTGTTTTCCGGGTGCCCCGGTAAAACCAGGTGACGTATGATTACACCTTTTAATGCAATTCCCTGGTCATCAAGCAAAAGTGATGTTCCTTTCTGAGTAATCATCTCCCGGATAGCCAGTGTGGCAAAATCTGCATATTTTTTTATTCCTGATAATTCTTCACCAAGGGAATTATCTGCATATTTAAAATCTGCAAGATATACATCAACATAAGATTCAAGGAGTGCTATTGTTTCAACAGTATCATAACTATTTGTATTGTAAACTATTATCGGATTATACCCTTTAGCTCTTATTGCATCAATAATTCTTGTCATCTGAGGAATCTGATGCGAAGGACTGACAAAACCAAGGCTGCGGACACCTGTATCCAGGATTTTAGTTATTTGTTCTATAACCTTTTCGAGAGATACAGACTCAATTTCTATTTCATTATTGCTTATCTGATGGTTTTGACAATAAACACACTGCAGATTACAATGGGAGAAAAAGACGTTACAAATTCCTGAATCACCTGAAATCGGTGGTTCTTCTCCCATATGACTACATATTGAGCTTATATATATTTTGTCATCCAGATTGCAAATGCCTTTTTCTCCATTGGCTCTGTCGGTATTACAGTGATGCGGACAAAAGTTACATCCGGCATTAAATTTGATCATTTTCTCCGTTTTGAACCTGCTAAATTAACCTTTTTCGTAATTTGGCACTTTAAAAGTATATTCAATACACGATTTGAAATTTATGATTCCTTTAAACCATATAAAAGCCGGTAAAAGATTTCTTCTTCTAATTCTGGTCTTTGTACTTAACGGATGCACTTATTACGGATACAAAAGCATTCAGGTGCTAACACCGCCTGAGAAGAATACAATCATGCAAAACCGTAAGGTTACTATTCTGCAAAACAGTTATCGAACATCAACAGATACAGTGAAACAAAGTCAGATTGATACTATTCACAGATATGCGCTGGAAGGGTTTCTGTTTTCTCTGGCAGATTATGGCAACATACCCTATGATATAGATTCCTCAATGGCAGTGCGCATTAATAAAGAAGGAAAGCTTACAATATATGACTGGCAGAAGCTTGACAGCGCAGCAAAGAGGCGGGACTCGGATATCATTCTGATCTTAGATGCATCTGATTTAAGTGTTAAGAGCGATCTCTTTTTCAATGATCAGGGTTATGTGGAAGCCTGGAAGGATTTTCTTATTGCGAACAGGTGGGTTATCATTGATCCAAAGGAACAAACAGTTATTAAGGATGATATTACTATTGACACCTTATCATATACTGAGACAGGATTCTTTATAAGCGCAACGCAGGACAAACTCCCAAATACCGAAGATGTTATTGCTGAATTAAGTTGGGAGACGGGTCGGATTTTTGCAGAGAAATACATTCCTACGTGGCAGGACAGAAGCAGGTTATATTATCATCTTCCTAATCAGGGATACGACAAAGCCATTAATGCATTATTAAATAATGATTTTGAGACAGCTGCAAGAATCTTTAAGAACTATGCAGAACATCAGAATGACAGAATCTCAGCATTGTCAAAATATAATATGGCTGTAATTTGTGAGCTGCAGGGTGAATATGATTTAGCCCTGGAATGGCTTCGCGATTCTTATCAGACAAAAAAGTATAATACCACCCAGGAATATATACGGATACTAAAAGAGCGTATTGAAGAAAATGCGCGATTATACTGATTATTCAGTCTTTTGCAATGCAATTTTTATTGCATCACTTTTTCGTATTTCTTCTTTAAATGTGAGGTAATCATTTAATTTTTCTTCAGGATAGATGCCTTTATTTTGCTTGTATGTCCTTGTGTATTTTAATAGATTTTCGGTTAACTCATAAGTAACTGAAAACAAACCAAACTCATATTCTAAATGCATATTCTCCGGTATATTCAGTCCTTTAACATTATCCGAGAATGTAAAGGTAAGTTCATTTACAGTTGAATAATCTTCAGAAATCATAAATTTCTGCAAAGGAATATCCTTTAAAACAGCAGTATTCCGGGCACAGAACATAGAGGGAGAAACTATCAATCTGTTACCTAAAGATATCAGGGGATTATTCATGTAAAAATCGCCTGATATAATGAATACAGGATTCATGTTTTCATTTAATACGGATGTTGAAATACTTTGAAAATCAACCCCTGACAGCTGAAGAATATCGATTAGGGCCTCTTGTCGTTCCTGTTCATCAAGATTATTGAATCCAACGCTAAAAGATCCGAATTTATCACCTGAAGCGCTTAATTCCATAGATACAGTCCCGCTATTACTATGGTCAATAACTATATTTGCGCTGAATTTAATACTGTTTTGATCCGCTGAAAACGCAGGCGTTTTTGTAAGAACACCTCCTCTATCTGTGACAATGAGCACATTGCGGTCAGATGTAAAACTGCCCAGATATCCAAAAGGCGAAGTTTGAGAAGTACATTCCAGCCATGAAGTATCATTTTCAAAAGGTATACACAGAATAGCATGATTAAAGTTATTGGCAGGAAACAGAGGATCAACTCTGAAATCAGGATCACCGGCACGAATTATACAATAATGAGAATTAATACCTGCCTCTGCCAAAAGTGCCCGCATCAGGTTTGTAAGTGCTTTACAGTCACCCCATCCAGTCTCCCAGGTATCTTCAGCAGAAGCAGGTTGCCATCCACCAATCCCAATCTGCACACTTACATACCTTGTATTTTCCTGCAAAAGCTCATATAAGGCTTTTGCTTTTTCTCGTGGTTCAGAGAAATTTTCTGTTGTTCTTTTTACTATTAATCTTGTATCTTCAGAAAGGCTCTGGAGATCTTTATTCAAATCATTCACCCAAAGTCCGAAAGAATTCCATGAGCTCAAATCACCTTCAAATCCTGATGCTTTAAATTTTGTAGGTGACAATTCCAGAAAGGGGAAAACCTGAGTCTGTGGCAATGCAACAGGAAGTTTATTCACAGCCTGGTAATTGTTAATCTCCCATGTTTTGATTGTGCCCGAGGCCAAATGATTTTCCGAATATTTTACCGAGTCGATTGAACCATTAATACGTACAACCAGATCATCAGGATGTGAAAGCGATAGTTTGGCTTTTTCAACAGATACATTATAATCGATAACAGGAAACCAATCAGGATATTCAACAACCTGATGCATGGTAATTGTATAGCGATATGACACTGTATAGGGAAATTTATGGTAGGCCGGTTCAACATTATTAACGTCTCCATCAATAAATACATCACCAGCAGTTATGACAGGGTGTTTCGAATGAGCCTCATCGGTAGTGGAGCAGACAAAATTACCCTGAGCATCGTAAATATCCATAAAATTCAGTTTAAAGCTTTTAAATTTGTCGCTTACAACTGAAAACTTCACGTCATTGTATCCCTTCTTATTGAAGATCGCAATCGTATTATTCACAACAAATGTTGCTTTTCGGGCTGAATTAATTTCAAAATCAGTATTGGAGCTACGCACAACTATATTTGCATTGTGCATTAGAGCACTATCAATGGTAATGAGAGGCAAAATTGTTTTCTGAGCAATACTCCCAAACGGCAGAAAAGCGATTATAAGCAGGAAATATCTCATTATTCAGCCTTTTTCAAAAGTATAGGTTGTTCCTGAATTTTAAGAACCTGTTCATAGAAGGCTTTTAAATCAGGATATTGGTCTTTTGTATAAAGGGTCTGATTCATCATAAAGCGATAAGTCATATTGATTGTATTACCGAAGGCAGCAACCTGACAGAGAACAGATGCAGCATTACCGGGAAGAGACATATTTACCGGTTGTGGAGCTTCAGCAACTTCCCATCCTTCAGGAATCTGTATTGAAACTGTCATTCCATCTTCAATTTGGTAAATGAAATCTACCGGTGTTTTTCGATATGGTGTTTCGAAAGGATTTTCAGTTATTTGCTCGCAAAGGAAAGGGAAAAGATACATTTCAGAGCCAAGATCCATTGTCTTTTCTGTTATTTCCAATTCACAATTTAACTTCACCGGCAACTCATTTTCTGAGAGGTTTTCAATTTTTAAATCTGATATTGAAAGCCCCGGGTTAGATTTTAGGAGTGATTGAATAAAAGCATCACGATTCTCAAAGCCTGCGAAGTTACTTCTGAATTCGATTGCTGAATAGTCTTCATAAACACAGCTTTTTGTTCCTTTTATTACTCCATCCTCAGAAAGTTCGAGCCGTAATAATTTCTTTGTAGTATGTTTCTTTTGTGGAAAAAGATCAACCCACCCGCTACTCTTGCGGTTGATTAATCTACCCTTTCCATTCAAATCTTTTTTGGGTAGAAGATAGTATGGAGTATAGTGATCTGTAGCATCAAGTAAAAAAGTCTCATCATCAACATCAATTTTTACAATGCAGTGATTGAGTCTTTCCAGACTGGGAAAAACCGGTGAAAGCATACCATTACTTCTTGTACTAAGTACAACAATATCAGGGTTCAGCTCCATTCTATCCAACATCAGGTATAGCAGGAGGTTGATATCCGAAGAGTTTCCTTCTTTATTGTCAAATACAGGTCCGAGGCTTCTTTCGGTAGTGAAAAGATAGTGCCAGTCATTGAAATGCATTTTCTGAACCTCCCTGTAAGCAGCAATTATTTTTTCTTTTTCAGAAGATGAGTTATCCTCAATTTCTTTAATTTTCTGTAGGATATTATAATTGCTGTTTAAAGCTAAGCCAAAGTAATCATGCTTTTCAAGGAACTCGGAAAGATGTTCCCATGATTTAGTATATGCCTTATAATAGTTTTCAATTTTAATATCAAGAATATCAAATTCAAACTTGGTAATATAATTCTCTTTAGATGACATATATGGCTCATCTTTAAAGGCCGGCATGTTTTTCGCGATATACCTGTCATCAGTTGATGAAGTAAGGTATTCAAGTCCGAAAAAATTCTTTCTGAAGGCGATATACTGATTGGAAGTCAGAATCAGTTCGCTGTGTGCAACGGGAATATCACGCTGAAAATACCACTCTGACGGAATCAACGGGTAAGTAACCTGAATATCTATCACTGAACCTACTTTCACTGCCGGCATTGCAATACTCTGAACATAGTATGCATCATGAAATCTTGTTCTGTGGATATCAGATTTTGATAGTTTTTCTACTTCAATATCGCCATTTACAAGATTAAAAGTTTTCCCCTTAATCATAGCTTTATTGCCTGTTACGAATTTCCAGTCGGCATATTGCAAACCATTGTTTTTAAGAATCTTCACCCTGATAATATGATTGAAATCAAGATCATTACCATCAAAGAATCCATATTCGCATAACACAACAGCCGGAGCAGAAGTATCAGGTTCATATACATCCATGAGAAGATCTTTTTTTTCAACTTTACCAAATTTTATGGGTGCTTTCTGGCTAAAAACAGGGAATAATAATCCTGTAATAATGAGGGTTAGGAGTAGTTGTTTCACATTAATAATTTTTTGATAGAAATTAGTCTGGTTTTTCTGGCAGCCAAATTTATAACAAATGATTAAAAAACCAAAGAAATATGATTGAGTTTTAATTTCTTATCAATCGGGATGGATTTCATATCTTAGCGTTTTAAAAACAAACTATCACAGCTATGAAAACCAGAATTAGTCTTCTTATGGCAATAATATTAGTTGGAATTGCAGCATGTAATAACCTAAAAAACTGCGAGGTTCTTTCTCCTTCTGCAGATTTAAAATTTTCATTAATGGATGAATCCGGGACTCTGTCATATTCAGTTCAGTATAAGGATGAGGTAATTATTTCGCCATCACAAATATCGTTTGATCTTGACGGGATGCCTGTGCTGGAAAAGCTAAAAATTGTCAATATTCATATGGATTCCTATGCCGGAAGCTGGGATATGCCATGGGGAGAGAACAGAGTAGTTGATGAAGTTTATAATCGTATGATTGCCGATATTGAAGAAACGGTGGAACCATTTCGGAAATTTAGCATCGAGGTAAAAGCCTTCGATGATGGTGTTGGCTTCAGGTATCTGTTTCCTGAGCAGGAAAATCTCAATGAAGTTCTTATTAATGAAGAGAATACCGCATTTAACTTCCCCGGTGATAATACTGCATTCTGGATTCCCGGAGACTGGGATATTTATGAGCATCTTTACACAAAATCAAAAGTTTCTGAAATTGATGCCTTTAAGTACACAAATCTGAATTTGGCACAAACCTATATTCCTAATAATGCTGTTGCAACACCGGTCACCATGATTACTCCTGCCGGAACACATATCAGTATCCATGAAGCTGATTTAACTGATTATTCAGGCATGACTTTGATGTTGAATGCCGCAAAAAATGGTTTTGTGAGTTGCCTTGTTGGAAGCGAAAATCATACATATAAAGTAAAGCGCACTACGCCGTTTGAAACACCGTGGAGAACAATTCAGGTTTCAGAGGAAGCCGGTGGTTTGATTGAATCCAATCTTATTATAAATCTGAATGAGCCTTCTGTTATTGATGATACGGAATGGATTCGACCCATGAAATATATAGGTATCTGGTGGGACATGCACCTGAATCGCAGAACCTGGGATTATGCCAGCGGAAATCATGGTGCAACAACGGAATACACGAAAGAGCTGATGGATTTTGCTGCTGAACATGGCTTTGGTGGTGTATTGGTTGAGGGCTGGAATAACGGCTGGGAGCATTGGATAGGATTTGAAGACCGGGAAGGTGTATTTGACTTTGTAACTCCATATCCTGATTATGATTTATCTGAAGTGGTCAGATATGGAAAAGAAAAGGGAGTGGAACTGATTATGCATCACGAAACCAGTGCTGCCACTGAGACCTATTCGAAGCAGATCGACACCGCATTCAGTCTCATGAATGAACTGGGAATTCATTCGGTAAAAACGGGTTATGTAGGGAAAATTCTTCCTAAGGGAGAGTTTCATCACGGACAATATATGGTTAACCATTACCACATGGTTTTGGAGAAAGGACTGGAGTATCAGGTGGCCATCAATGCACATGAACCCATTAAGGCCACAGGAAAGCGGAGAACTTACCCTAATGCTATTGCCAGAGAAGGTTTACGCGGACAGGAGTTCAATGCCTGGGCTGAAGACGGCGGCAATCCCCCCTCCCACTTGCCCACCGTTGCTTTTGCTCGCATGCTTGCAGGCCCAATCGATTTTACCCCGGGAATCTTTGATATGAAGCTCAATCCGTATCGGCCCGATAATCAAATAAACACAACCCTGGCGCATCAGCTGGCTCTTTATGTTGTTATTTACAGCCCAATACAAATGGCTGCTGACCTGATCTACAATTACAAAGGTCATCCTGCATTCAAATTTATTGAGGATGTCGCTGTTGACTGGGAAAAATCAATTGTATTAAATGGCGAAGTGGGGGAATTTGTAACAATTGCCCGTCAGGAACGGGATGGAGAGCGCTGGTTTGTAGGTGGTATCACCAATGAAATAAGTCGTGATATGGAGATTAATTTTGATTTTCTGCCGGAAGGGAAGAAATTCAGGGCTGAAATATACCGGGACGGGGTTGACGCACATTGGGATGATAATCCGGAAGAGTATATAATTGAAGAACTTGATATAGATTCAGAAGATATATTGAAAATTCATTTAGCAGAAGGCGGTGGTTTTGCAATTGCATTGTTTCCGCTTTAAACTTATTTAATTTGATTTTGTTAGGGTACTGAAAAACATAATAACCCAACAAATAAACTATGGAAACCACAAAGACATTAGAGATTCTTAAGCAGGCGATTCTTCTTGAGAAAAGAGGTAAAGCATTTTACACTACTGCAGCTGAAAAAAGCGATGATCCGGACGTAAAGCATATTTTTACAGCAATGGCTGAAGAAGAGACCGAGCATGTGAAGTTTTTGGCAAAGCAATATAAGAGTTACGAGGAAGGCGGAAAGTTCGCTGACATGGAAGTTCCTGCTGATTCGACTATTGCCGATGAGGTACTCTCTGAAAAGATGGCGGATAAGATTAACGCCGCCAGTTTTGAAGCTGCTGCCATAGCCTCAGCAATCGAAATGGAGAACAAGGCAATTGCCCTCTATGACGGGCGTTCGAAAGAAGCGACAGATCCTGAAGAGAAAAAATTCTACAATTGGCTGGCCGATTGGGAAAGAGGTCATCATCAGGTATTATTTAAACTTGATCAGGAGTTGAAGGAGAAGGTCTGGAATGACAATAGTTTCTGGCCATTCTAATAAACCGCAAAGGCGCAGAGGCGCAAAGAAAATGTACAAGAGCGCAAAGGAGTTTTCCCCTTGCGCTCTTGTTATATTAATGCTTTGTGTATTTTAATCTTAAGGATCAGCTCTGCGAAGATCCAGATCATGGAAGTCGTAGCTAAAATCTGTCATGGGGCTGACAGCTTCCATTTTTAAACCCACAGCATTTCCATCTTTATCGAGTTCAAAAATCATGAAGGCATCAGCATCGAGGCTTCGATCATCCCATTTTACTACAAATGTATTCGCTTTATAGTAAAAGACATCTCCTTTTAGCGCTGATGACCGCTGTGCAATGAACCGTAATTTATCATTTTCCTGTTCAATACTTACCTGGCCAAACCAGTCATCCTGATAAGTTCCGGTATATGCAGTCACATCAACTTCGGAAGCATTATTTTCCAATTGTGTGTTAATTTCATCCCAAATCTTTCCAACCATTGCATCAACATATTCTTTATACCGGGTTTCACGTTTTTTGTAGTTTGAAACCCAGTCTGTGATTTCCAACCCCAGATAGGCTTCCATGATTGTGTTGGTTACTGAATAGAAAGCCAGTCCACTCTGCTGGTTTGTAAGCACGATGATTGCCAGCTCAAGATCAGGAATCATCGTTACCTGAGTTACCATTCCACTCAAACCACCCGTATGAGTCATAAGAAAATGACCGTTTACATCTCTGAGAAACCACCCAAGTCCATAACCGCTGAAATTATTTATAAATCCTTCGTAACTGCTTGCCGGCAGTGGTGTCACGGGAGTTGTAATCTCTCTTATTGTTTCTTCTTTAAGAAGTGTAAGCGTGTCATTATCTATAATATAGATGCCATTATCAAGCCACATCCTGCACCATAGAGCCATGTCGTGCACCGAACTGTAAATCCCGCCGGCAGGATCCATAATATTACTCTTGTAACGTTCAATTGGCACTACCTCTCCGTTGACGGGGGCATGGGCATCAATAATATTTGATCTGTCCTTAAGACGCGAATAGTTTCCTGCGCTATTCTCCATTTGCAACGGCTGCATGATATTTTTCTCCACAAATTCGGCCCAGGTAAGTCCGGTAATTCTGTGAAGCACCTCTCCCGCCACAATGTATAACAGGTTATCATAATCAAATTTAGACCGGAAAGGAGAAGATTGTTTAAGATACCTTAGGTTATGAATTATATCTTCGGTAGTAAAATCATGGCCGTCGGGAAAAATCATAAGATCACCGGCACCCAATGGCAGGCCACTTCTGTGCGTCAGAAGGTCACGAATAGTAAAGTCCATGGTTACATATGGGTCATAGAGCCTGAATTCGGGAATATAATCCACAACTTTATCATCCCAGTCCAGCAATCCTTCCTCGACAAGCAATCCAAGCGCTGCACCGGTAAATGCCTTGCTGTTGGAGGCCACACCAAAAAGCGTGTGTTCATTCATGGGTTTATTGTTTTTTAAAGATCGGACTCCATAGCCTTCTTCAAGCACTATTTCTCCATCTTTAACAATCGCTACTGCTATTCCGGGAACATCAAACTGCTCCATGGCATCTTCAACTACTTTCCTTACTTCTTTTTGTGTAATTGGCTGTTGTGCAACAGATAAGATGCTGAAAATAGCAATAAACAGTGTAAATAGTATTTGTTTTTTCATTTTGTATGATTTAATGATATACCTGAGCAAAAACGCAATTATAGCCTGTTTGTTACAAAGCTAAAACTTATAACATATCATCCCATAAGTTTTCATATGAATTATTTAGTATCTAAGAGGTAAATAAAGGCATGCGCATCTAAAAAATATTATACATTTGCAATACAAATCAATATGTAACAATAAACGTATAAACCTAAATATTTATCGCTATGAGAAAGCATATCTTTAATGCAGGTCCTTGTATCCTTTCTGACCCTGCACGCGAAAACACAGCAAAAGCAGTACTTGACCTTAATGGCATTGGCATGTCAATCATGGAAGTAAGTCACAGGAGTAAAGAATTCCAGGCAATTATGGATGAAACCGTAGATCTCATGAAAGAGCTCCTGGGTGTCCCTGAAGGTTATTCTGTACTATTCCTTGGTGGTGGAGCGAGTACACAGTTTGCAATGATTGCTGCAAATTTCCTTAACAAGAAAGGGGCTTACCTGAATACCGGCACATGGTCGACAAAAGCGATAAAAGAGGCAGAATTATACGGTAAAGAGAAAGTTGCATTGGTTGGTTCTTCGGAAGACAAGAATTTCTCTTACATTCCTAAAGGGTATGAGATTCCTGCCGATGCAGATTTTTTCCACATCACAACCAACAACACTATTAAAGGAACAGAGATTCATGAAGATTATGATTCACCTGTTCCATTGATTGCAGACATGTCTTCTGACATTATGAGCCGTCCGGTTGACGTCAGTAAGTATGCAATGATCTATGGCGGAGCGCAGAAAAACCTCGGGCCTGCAGGTGTTACATTCGTAATCATTAAGGATGAAATGCTGGATAAAGTTGTTGACCGTCCTATTCCAACGATGCTAAAATACAGCACTCACGTGAGTAAAGGTTCAATGTTTAACACTCCTCCTGCAATGAACATTTTTGTTGTTGGCGAAACCCTGAAGTGGGTCAAATCACAAGGTGGTGTAAAAGAGATGCAGCGAAGAGCAATTGAAAAAGCAGACCTCCTTTACAACTACATTGACAACAGCGAGATGTTTAAAGGTACAGTTGCCAAAGAGGATCGTTCTTTAATGAATATCTGTTTTGTAATGGAAGAAAAATATGAGCATCTCCAGGCTGATCTTCTGGCTTTCGCTACAGAAAATAATATTTCAGGTATCAAAGGTCACAGAAGTGTTGGCGGTTTCCGCGCAAGCTGCTATAATGCGCTTGAAAAAGAGAGCGTAGAAGCACTTGTTTCAGTACTCAGGGAGTTCGAAGCAAAAAATAAATAAGATTGAATTCTTATGAAAAATACAATGAAGACTCACAGTAGGAATAATACTGCCTGAGTCTTCATTTTCATTTTTATTAAACCCACAAAAAAACTTAATTATGAAAAAAATATTAGTAGCCACTGAAAAGCCTTTTGCACCAGCTGCTGTGAATGCCATCAGGAATGTCGTTGATGCTGCTGCAGGTTATGAATTAGCACTTCTTGAAAAGTATACTGATAAAGCTCAGTTACTTAAAGCTGTTGCTGATGCAGATGCAATGATCATCCGTTCGGATAAAGCAACCCGCGAAGTTATTGAAGCAGCAAAAAACCTGAAGGTAATTGTTCGTGCAGGTGCCGGTTACGATAATATCGATCTTCAGGCATGTACTGATAATAATGTTGTGGCAATGAATACTCCCGGACAGAATTCCAATGCTGTTGCTGAACTGGCACTGGGAATGATGGTGTTTATGGCCCGTGGTTGTTTCAATGGTAAGTCAGGAACAGAGTTGAAAGAGAAAAAAGTCGGTATTCATGCCTATGGTAATGTTGGTAAGAATTTGGCACGAATTGCCACAGGTTTTGGCATGGAAGTATATGCTTTTGATCCATTCGTAGAAAAAGCAGCTATCGAAGCTGATGGTGTTATTGCGCTGAATTCTGCGGAAGAGCTCTATAAGACATGTCAGTATATTTCACTGCATATTCCTGCAAATGATAAAACCAAAAAATCAATCGGTAAAGCTATCCTGTCAACAATGCCCGAAGGTGCAGTGCTGGTAAACACTGCCCGTAAGGAGGTAATTAACGAGGACAGCCTGCTCGAACTTATGGAAGAACGCCCTGATTTCAAATATCTCAGCGACATTGCTCCTGATTGCAAAGATGTTTTTGCTGAAAAATATGAAGGTCGCTTTTTCTTCACTCCCAAGAAGATGGGTGCACAAACTGCAGAAGCAAATATTAATGCCGGAGTTGCAGGTGCAGAGCAGATTATCAATTTCTTTGAAAAAGGAGATGTAACGTTTAAAGTAAATAAGTAGGGATAAACCTGTGTGTTTGTCCGGATGAAGGGCAAACACAAGAGTTTCCCCATACGGATATAAAAATAACCCCACAATAAGAATATAGTTATGGCAATTATTAAACCTTTTAAAGGTGTGAGGCCTCCAATGGAACTGGCAGAAAAAGTAGCTGCAAGGCCTTATGATGTATTAAATTCAGCGGAAGCACGTGTTGAAGCAGAAGGCAACCCTTATACCCTCCTTCATATCACGAAAGCAGAAATCGACCTGGAGCCGGGTATCGATGAGCATACTGAACCCGTTTATCAGAAGTCAGTTGACAACTATAAAATGTTTAAAGATAAAAACTGGCTTGTGCAGGATGAGAAGGAAAAATACTATATCTATGCACAAACCATGGACGGACGTACTCAGTATGGATTGGTTGCTGCCGCAAGTACTCAGGATTATCTCGACGGAGTAATTAAGAAGCATGAGCTAACACGCCCTGAAAAGGAAGAAGACCGTATGATTAATGTACGTCGCAATAATGCTAACATTGAGCCTGTGTTCTTTACTTATCCGGCGAATGATAAGATTGATGCAATAGTAAATGATATTATCCGTGATGAAGAACCTGTATATGATTTTACTGCGGATGAAGGTTTTGGTCACCATTTCTGGGTGATTGAAGATGATGCGACAATTGCAGAGATTACACGCATTTTTAAGGAAGAGATTCCTGCAACATATGTAGCTGACGGTCATCATCGTACCGCAGCTGCTGCACGTGTAGGCCTGGAGAAAAAAGAGAATAATCCAAACCATACCGGAGAGGAAGAATACAACTATTTTCTTGCCGTACATTTCCCGGACGACCAGCTTCAGATTATTGATTACAACCGTGTTGTGAAAGATCTGAACGGAATGACTCCGTCAGAGCTTATGGAGAAGCTTAACGAGTCATTCGTTGTTGAAGAGATGGGAACTGAAATTTATAAACCTGAAGAGCTTCATCAGTTCAGCATGTACCTTGAAGGGAAATGGTATAAGATGACTGCAAAAGAGGGAACCTACGACGACAATGATCCCATTGGAGTTCTTGATGTTACGATTCTGTCAAATCTTGTACTCGACAAACTTCTTGATATTAAAGACCTTCGCACCAGCAAGCGCATTGATTTTGTTGGAGGCATACGTGGTCTTGGGGAGTTAAGTAAGCGCGTTGACAGCGGTGAAATGGCAGCTGCCTTTGCACTGTACCCTGTTTCAATGCAGCAGCTTATTGATATTGCAGACACCGGCAACATCATGCCACCCAAAACCACATGGTTCGAGCCTAAACTCCGCAGTGGGCTTGTAATCCATGAATTGGATTAAAAATACCGATTATTAAAATATTAACCCGTCCGGAAATTCCGGTCGGGTTTTTTTATCTTGCTCAATTTTGTTGTTTGAGGAATTTTGCTGTCCGTAAATTTATGTAGACCGAGCATTTTTGTAGTCCGAACATTTTTGTAGTCCGAGCATTTTTGTAGTCCGAGCCACGATGAATCGTGGCTCTCCAGGCCAAATGACATGTTCCGGAGAGACTCGATTTATCGCGTCTGGGATAATCGAATAGTCCAGAGAGTAATTTTTTATTGTGGATATGGGCGGTATGATATGATATAATCCCAAATCACGATGAATCGTAATTCAATCCAATCGGCGATGTGATGCAATATAACCCCCGAGCATTTTAACGTCCAATAATTTTTGTAGTCCGAGCATTTTTGTAGTCCGAACATTTTTGTAGTCCGAACATTTTTGTAGCCCGAACATTTTTGTAGTCCGAACATTTTTGTA
>PKSY01000278.1 GCA_002869405.1 Marinilabiliales bacterium | reverse complement strand
GAGGGCATCTGCAGATTTTGTTTCTATGTTTAATTGGTCAGCTCCCGGGTTGGGATAAATAATCGATTCTGAAAGGAGAGTATAATTGCTTTCACCCACATTGGATAGAAAATCTTCTCTGGATAGCTTTAGAATGACAACATCGTATTCCGGGTCTTGTGTTAGATAGTCATACTTCAATGCTGATACGATACATCCCCCATCATTAGTACAGGAAATATCAAGAGTAGTATAATACGCATCTCCTCCGTAGTATCGTTCCTTCCGCAATTGAAGATCCTTGTCAAGCTGTCCAACCACTATCCAGGAACGTCCCTGGGGCCAGAAATCAAATATTACATTATGCGTTCCTGCATAATAAATTGTGTCTTCATAAATAAAATCTATTGTATTGTTCCATGCGGGATAATCAATTGTGTCAGGAGCACCCAAATATTGGAAGTTGAGCTCAGAAAATGAAGTGTCAGTTTTTGTTATACCGATATCATTGTCCTGGGGGCTACTTCCAATATGGCGATAATTGCCTGCAAGTAGCAAAGTACTATCTGTGTGCCATTTAATATTCATGTTGGGGCTTAAGCTTTCAAGCAAATCTTGTGTACTTATTACATTAAACAGTGTGTCAAGAATAACTCTTGATCCATCGGGAGAATGGATTCCATGGCCTATTGTCCATATTTCTGACGAATCCGGGGAGAAAACGATTTTTGAAACTCCCTGACCATTCCCTAAGTAATCAATAACTTTTGTTCTGATTGTATCAAATGAATCGTCAAATCTATATGCGAACATATGTCCATATATTCCCCATAATCTATCGGTAATAGTTCCAACAAAAAATGTCCCCTCTTTCGTTTTTAGTATTTCAATATCACCTACACCGGTATAACCTTCAAAGGGATACTGCTTAAACCAATGCATGTTTAATCCTGTATCTATCTTTGCGATTAACAAGTTATCATTGAAATCAGGAGGGAACCCAGATGTCCCTGCTACAATGAAGTGATCATCATATTCAATCATTTTTACAAACCTCATAATCGTATCTCCACAATGATATGTTCGAGTTGTTGTATCTCCTGTTCTACTTATCTTATAAATAAGGCCTTTATGAGTTGAATCTTGATATTTTTCTCCAATATATCCAACTCCATAAAAATAATCATAATGACTTTTGTGGATGTCCCAGCAAGTTTGATTTTGAGGATCCTCAAAAACGATTTCAAAACCGGATTGAGAAAGCGCAATATTGCAAAAGAGGATGAAGAGGGTAGATATAAAGATAGTGCGCATGATTTGAGGTTTTAGAGTATAAAGATAAGTAATTCCTCCCTAACAGAACAATAAAATTCATTTAAAATTAAAGTTCTTGTTGAAGCTTTGACCTTACATCGATTTTAATCCAAAAAGCTATTACGCAGAGTTCCGCAGTGTACACGCGGAGTTTCGCAAAGTATTTTTCTGCGAAGTAGGTTCACTCTGATGTATGTATCTCGTTTTTTAACACCGAGCCACGATAAATCGTTGGCTCTCCAATTGTTACGGTTTGCATCATGGATTGTAGAGGCGCGATTCATCGCGTCTGAAATGTAAAAATCCTCCGTGCGCCCCCGTGCAAACTCAGAGAAACTCGGTGTTCCTTATTATCAAATAAAAATCCCCTTCAAACCCACAGCCTCTACGACATGTTATTTTAAAGGGGATGCTAATATATCTTCATGCGATTTCTCAGTAGATACACACCGCCGTGTGTATCTCACAAGGTCGGTTGTATAAATCCGTGCGGCAGTGTGTCTTACTGGATCTCTGTTGTATAAAGCCGCACGGCGGTGCAAAAGTGTGTCTTTCCGGATCTCTGTTGTATAAAGCCGCACGGCGATGCGGCTCTACCGGGAGATATTTGTAAAGATGTTTTTATTATTCCTTAATCCTTTCCTGAATAGCAGCCGTCTCTTTTTCAAAACCAGGCTTGCCCAGCAATGCGAACATATTGCGCTTGTAGTCCTCAACACCCGGCTGATCAAATGGATTCACATCTAAGATATATCCACTCAAAGCACATCCTGCCTCGAAGAAGTAGATGAGTTGGCCTAAATAATATGGTGTGATCTCTGGAATGCGGATGTGCATGTTTGGAACGTTACCGTCTACGTGAGCCAGCGTTGTTCCCAGCTCTGCCATCTTGTTTACATACTGAAGATCTTTTCCGGCGATGTAGTTGAGGCCGTCGAGGTTGGCATCATCCTGCGGAATGTTAATTTTATGTTTTGTTTTCTCCACAGAGAGCGTTGTTTCGAAAATCACCCTCAAACCATCCTGAATATACTGTCCCATGGAGTGCAGGTCGGTGGTGAAGCTTACACCATGAGGAAGGATACCTCGGCTCTGTTTTCCTTCGCTTTCTCCATAGAGTTGTTTCCACCATTCGGTGATGTAATACAGTGATGGAAGGTAGTTGACCATAAACTCCACAGCCTTGCCTTTACGATACAGAATGTTCCTAACTGCGGCATATTTCGCAGCGGGGTTTTTCTCCATATCGGGCGTGCTTTTGATAAGCTCTTCCATCTCTTTTGCACCCTTGATGAGCGCACGAATATCGAACCCACCGCAGGCTACCGGAAGCAGTCCCACAGGTGAAAGAACAGAGTAACGGCCTCCCACGTCATCAGGAACTACATAAGTTGGGTAGCCCTCTTCAGTGGCGAGTTTCTTCAGTGCGCCGCGTTCCTTATCGGTAATTGCAACAATACGCTTTGAAGCCTCTTCTCTGCCATATTTTGCGTCAAGATGGTTTTTTAAGAGACGGAATGCAATGGCCGGCTCCGTAGTGGTTCCCGACTTAGAGATAACTATTATGGAGTAGTTTTTCTGATCCAGTACTTCGGTAAGATCCTGAAGGTAGTCCTGGCTGATATGGTGACCCGCGTAGATGATTTCCGGGTTCTCCTGGTTTTTAAGCATGTGGCTGAACGAGTGCTTTGTGGCTTCAAGAAGCGCTCTTGCTCCGAGGTAAGAACCACCAATCCCAATCACTACCACAATGTCGGACATGGCCCTGAGGCGTTGTGCTTCATTCTCGATTCTTACAATCTCTTCTTCTGTGATTCCTGATGGGAGGTCGAGCCAGCCCAGGAAGTCATTTCCTTTACCTTTTTTATTGAAAAGCATTGGATGAACCACGTTAAGCTCTTTCTGAAATGCAATAAGCTCTTCCTGATTCACAAATCCGTTCAAGTGACGGATGTCAAGTTGTATCTGTTTCATATGCGATGGTTTACACATTTATATATTTGGCAAAAATAAAAAAAAGTGCAGCGAAAAAATCACTGCACCCAAAAACACACATTCCAGCGCGATGTTGGAATTAATTACACAGGTTTATCTAACATAAAACAAAAACGGTCATCTCAATACTTTTGTTACAAGTTTACAACGACAAATTTAAAACAGAAATTGTGCCAAACATGTTAACAGAATCCAACAAAAGTTAATATATGTTAAGTATATTCGAAAATTGTTTCTCACTTGTAATTTTGTAGCATGCACTCAATAAAGAAGAACACGCTGATAATAATTATTATTGCGACACTGGCGATGGTCGGGCTGGTAGGGATACAGCTTTTCTGGATGCAAAATGCCGTGGCTGTGAATGAAGCCAATTTTAACAGGAAAGTATCGGAAACGCTGACGGATGTTATTCGCATTATTGAGAAAATGGAGATTGCTGAGCAGTTTGATGCAGCACAATCTGCAGGAGGTTTTCTAAACCTTCCCGATTCAGGAACACGACCTGCTGATCCATGGGAAAAAGAGATAAATGCCCGCTACCCTGATATTTACTTCTCGAAATCTATTCTTATCAATCAGTTTTTTGAAGACCTGCTAAACAGAGGACAATATAAGGTTACTGTTGAGCGCCTCGACCTGAAACTATTGGATTCATTGTTGCGCAATGCGCTTCAATCGGTGAATACTCCCGGAGCATATCACTATGCAATTTATGAACCGCTTAATGATACGATTCTTCATACAGGCCCCAATGGCTTTGAGCGCAAGATGCTCGAAAACAGTATTGTTCAAGTGCTTTACCCCAGCGATAGAAATCCAAACCCGGATTATCTCGTGGTTAGCTTTCCTCACGAAAGAGTGTTTCTGTTACAGAGAATCTCAGGAATGATATTTATCTCCATTCTATTGGTTGGATTTGTGCTTCTCTCTTTCTTTATTGCACTGAATACCATCATAAAACAGCAAAAGCTTGCAGTCATGAAGAATGACTTTATCAATAATATGACTCATGAGTTTAAAACGCCGATTTCTACAATTTCTCTTGCCTGTGAAGCACTGAATGATAAGGATATCAGAAATATTCCCAATTTATCGGAAAATTATATCTCTATTATTGGTGATGAAAACAAGCGCCTGGGAGTAATGGCCGAAAAGATTTTGCAAACGGCAATCCTGGATCAGGGTAAATTAAAAATCAAGAAGGAACCTGTAAATATTCATGAGACTATTCTTGATGTGGTGAAGAAGTTCAGCATGCAGGTTGAAATAAATGATGGTGAAATCAGGACAAACCTGATGGCAGAGAATCCGATGCTAATGGCAGATAAAGTGCACCTCTCGAATATTATCGGTAACCTGCTCGATAATGCCAATAAATACTCCCCAAAACAACCTTTTATTAATGTTGAAACAAAACAATCCAATAAAGGTCTAATATTTAGCGTTGAAGATAATGGTATTGGTATTAGTAAGGCCAATCAAAAGAAGATATTTGACAAGTTGTTCCGCGTACCTACCGGGAACATTCACAATTTTAAGGGTTTTGGCCTTGGATTGAGTTACGTTAAGGCTATTGTGGATGAGCATGGCGGGAATATTGAAGTTGAAAGCGAATTGGATAAGGGAACAAAATTCAGTATCTTTTTACCTTTTGAATAACATCAACATCCTTTTAATATGGAAAACAAAGATATACGTGTTTTACTGGCAGAAGATGATCCAAACCTTGGACAATTATTACAATCATACCTTATGGCAAAGGGCTTTCCTGTTACATTGTGTGTGAATGGAGAAGATGCACTTTCAAAGTTTGGCAGTGAGGAGTTCGATTTTTGTATTCTGGATGTAATGATGCCAAAAATGGATGGATTCTCTGTGGCACAAGAGATTAGAAAAACGAATTCTACCATTCCGGTATTGTTCCTCACGGCCAAGTCGATGCAGGAAGACAAACTGAAAGGATTTGAGGTTGGAGGTGATGACTATCTTACCAAGCCGTTCTCCATGGAAGAACTCCTGGCCCGCATCAGTGCGATACTTCGCAGGGTTGATAAGAAAGATGAGAACAGAACATTGTTTGAAATCGGAAGCTATGAGTTTGATTATAACCTTCATACACTCAAAAGAGGGGAGAACGTACAAAAGCTCACAAGCAGGGAAGCGGATCTTTTAAAGCTTCTGTGTGTGAATAAAAATGAGGTGCTCGACAGAAGTGTGGCGTTGAAAAAGATATGGCTTGACGACAGTTACTTCAATGCGCGCAGCATGGATGTTTATATTGCCAAACTCCGCAAATACCTGAGGGAGGATAACAGGGTGCAGCTTATGAATGTGCACGGTATCGGGTTTAAACTGGTTTCCACATCCTGATACTTTTCTTTTAAGAGCGGAATATTTTGTACTTTGCGGGGGAAAACCGCAACGACGAAATAATGAAAAAACCTGCATTACACTGGCAAATTCTCATTTCTTTAACCCTGGCAGTTCTTTTCGGGGCCTTTTTCTCTGAACATGTGAAGTATGTCTCCTGGATGGGAGATTTATTCCTCCGGGCTCTGAAAATGGTTATCATACCTTTAATACTTAGTAGTATTATTTCCGGTGTTACAAATATTGGTTCTGCAGGAAACCTCGGGCGGCTTGGTATAAAAACACTTACCTATTATGTTGTTACCAGTACATTTGCCATTGTTACAGGACTGTTTTTGGTGAACATTTTTAAGCCGGGAGTAGGAGCTGACTTAGGACTGAGCAAAACTGTTGAAGGGCTTGGTATTGCACAGGAATCTTTTGGACGTACCTTAATTAATATGGTTCCGGAGAACATATTCTCCGCATTTGTAAATAATGAAATGCTTTCCGTTATATTCTTTGCCCTGCTTTTTGGTTTTTTTATCACACGGGTTGATAAGAAGTACTCCGATTTTCTGACTAAAGGGTTTAATTCGATTTTTGAAGTGATGATGAAGATCACCTTGTTTATCATCAATTTTGCTCCTTTGGGAGTTTTCGGTATTGTTTCTAAGGTGGTTAGCGAGCAGTCTGATCTTTTACATTTGGGTGAAAAGATGGGCATCTATGTCCTAACGGTGCTTTTGGCAATTGCTATTCATGCTTTTATTACTTTGCCATTAATTGTAAAGTTTGTGGGGAAAGCGAAGCCATACAGGCATTTTAGGAATATGACAACACCACTTCTCACAGCCTTTTCAACTGCTTCCAGTAGTGCAACGCTGCCTTTAACTATGGAAGCGGTAGAACATAAATCCGGGGTTAGCAATAAGATCACAAGTTTTACCCTTCCGCTTGGTGCCACAATCAATATGGATGGTACTGCCTTGTATGAATGCGTTGCTGCGATGTTTATAGCTCAGGCTTACGGTGTTGATCTTGGGTTTGGTGAGCAGGTGATTGTTATTGTTACGGCATTGCTGGCATCCATTGGAGCAGCAGGAATACCGATGGCCGGTTTGGTGATGCTGAGTGTAATTCTATCTGCTGTTGGTCTGCCGTTGGAAGGAATAGGTCTTATCCTTGCTGTGGACCTGCCCCTGGATATGATTCGTACTGCTACCAATGTATGGTCGGATAGCTGCGGGGCTGTTGTTGTTGCAAAGTCGGAAAAAGAGGAATTAAAAGTTTAGGCTTGTTACATACCGTCTTTGGCGATTTCATCATATGGAACTGATAATGTCACCTCTGTTCCTGTCGCATTGCCCTCTTCGTCAAAAAGATCGCGATAATTAAGGTTAAAAATCTTTCCATATTGTTGACTTAAGAGAAGTAATCTTCTTCTGGAAACAGAAATCCCCATAGGTTTGTGTGATTTATTTTGTCGTTCCTTTAGTTCTCTTGCAGCTTTTCGTCCTATTCCATTGTCTGTGATTTTGATGATTATCTGACTTCCATTTTTGTTGAACGAGAGGGTGATAAGTCCATTATCTTCCTCTTTCGTCATCAATCCGTGCCAAAGTGCATTTTCCAGCAGTGGCTGAATCAGAAAGGGAGGGATGAGTACTTTGGCAGGATTAGTATGGATATTATTTATGATTTCATATTCAATGCGGTTGTTAAATCTCAGTTTTTCCATGTCTAGATAGAGGCTGTTCACCTCTATTTCCTTTGAGAGAGAGATTTTGTTTTGCTGAGAAACTTCCAGAGAGATACGGATAAGCCTAGCGAATTTTGAAAGGTAAATGCCTGATAACTTGGCATTGTTATCGAGGATATAGAGTTGTATTGAATTTAGAGAGTTAAAAATAAAGTGTGGATTAATCTGGTTTATCAGGGCTTTTTGTCGGGCATCGAGTAGTTCCTCACGGAAGTCGTTTTCTTTTCTTACCCGTTTAATTTTTTGGTATTGAATAGTGAAGATTAATGCAATAAAGAGCCCTGAAGCGATAAGAATGAACCACCAGGTTTTGTAAAAAGGTTTTTTGATGGTGAAGGAGATGGAGTCAGCAGAAAAATATTTATTATGATAAGGTGAAAGGTATTTTAACTCAAACGAGTAATGTCCCGGAGGAATGTTATGAAAAATGGCCTCTTTATTGGATGTGATT
>PKSY01000175.1 GCA_002869405.1 Marinilabiliales bacterium | reverse complement strand
TATTTATAAAAAGTATACATTGATTTTGCATGAGTAAATTCCGCTCATTTCATCGTATCTTTAACACGCAGTTTTAGAATATACCTGATCAACTGACTGATTCAGTTGTGCTTAACATAGTCCAATCGTGCGATTTTGTCGTTGGAAATATTGTTTTATTACTAAATAATAAAGCCTATGAGTATATTCCGTAAACTGACCCCGCCGCCCCGTTGGGTCTTCCCGGTAATCATCCTGCTGGGAATCTTTTTTGGTTTGGGTGGCTACACTTTCTACATCTCCCGGGCCCCGTCCTACCTCTCCGATAAACCGGAGACTTGCGTCAATTGTCATATCATGACGCCTCAGTATGCAACATGGTTTCACAGCTCGCACCGGGAAAGAGCGCACTGCAACGACTGCCATGTGCCTCATAATAATGCCGCAAATAAATACTATTTCAAAGCAAAGGATGGATTGCGGCATGCCACAATGTTTACCTTGCGCAAAGAACCACAGGTAATCTTTATTAAAGATGAAGGGAAGGAGGTTGTACAGCAAAATTGTATCAGATGTCATGAAGATCTTCTGGATGATCATAAGCTGCTGGCAAAAACATCTCAGTTTGCCCATCACCGCACCGACAGGAAATGTTGGGAATGTCACCGTGAATTACCTCACGGAAGAGTGAACAGCCTCTCAAGTGTGCCTGATGCACGCGTTCCTCTTCCAAAATCTCCCGTGCCAAAATGGTTAATCAATAATTCCAAAAACAATTAAACCTGCTATATGAAACCTATTAGTCAACAAATTAAAGAGAAGCCCTGGAAAGGATGGATCCTTTTCCTGGCAACCATAGTTATTGTATTTTTTCTCGGACTCCTTGCGTCACAGGTTGTCGAGCGAAGAGCTGAGGCTGTATTTGCCTATGCTCCGGAAGTGGAGCACGGGCAATATGAACCACGAAACGAAATCTGGGGTAAAAACTTTCCACGTCAGTATCAGTCTTACCTTAAAACCTCGGAAACAGATTTTGCCAGTAAGTATAATGGTAATACCATGATCGATATGCTCGAAGTTGATCCCCGTCTGGTAGTGCTATGGGCCGGATATGGATTCGCAAAAGATTATAACCAGGGAAGAGGTCACTATTATGCCATTGAAGATATGAGACAGACTTTGCGTGTTGGTTCTCCGATTAAAGAGGGTGAGAAAAGCCCCATGCCCAACACCTGCTGGACTTGTAAAAGCCCGGATGTGCCTCGCCTGATGAATAAGCTTATCGAGGAAAAGGGCGATTATACTGCCGGTGTAGCTGCCTTCTACGCCGGGTCGTGGGATACAAAAGGACATGAAGTAGTGAACCATATCGGTTGTGCTGATTGCCATGATGCTGAAACTATGAACCTGCGGATTTCCAGACCGGCCCTCATTGAAGCCTTTCAGCGTCAGGATAAAGAAATTACTGAATTTTCACATCAGGAAATGAGATCACTCGTTTGTGCACAGTGTCACGTTGAATACTATTTCAACAAAAGTAAAGTCCCCGGATCTCCATACCTTACTTTTCCCTGGGATAATGGTTACTCTGCGGAAGCTATGGAAAAGTATTATGACGACATGGAGTTTTCCGACTGGACTCATGCCCTTAGTAAGGCTCCAATGCTCAAAGCGCAGCATCCCGGATACGAGGTATATCTTACCGGTACGCATGCCAGTCGCGGTGTATCCTGTGCCGATTGTCACATGCCTTTCAAGTCGGAAGGTGGACAGAAATTTACGGATCACCATATGCAAAGTCCGCTTAATGATATCTCCTCCTCCTGTCAGGTGTGCCACCGGGAAGACACCGAGCGCCTTGTGGAAGATGTGTATTCCCGTCAGGATCGCATTATTGAGAATCGCGACAAACTGGAAGAACTTATCGTGAGAGCTCATGTGGAAGCAAAATTTGCCTGGGATCAGGGTGCTACAGAAGAACAAATGAAAGATATCCTTATGGATATACGTCATGCACAGTGGCGCTGGGATTATGCCGCCGCTTCTCATGGTGGTTCATTCCACTCTCCGGTCGAGACTGGTCGCGTCATATCAACAGGTATCACTGTGGCACAGGAAGCACGTCTTAAGCTTAGCCGACTGCTGGCAAAAGAGTTTGGATTTACCGACGAAGTTCCATACCCGGACATCACTACCAAAGCCAAAGCACAGGAATATATCGGCCTTGATGAACCCGCTATGAAAGCAAAGAAGAAAATCTTTATGGAAAAAGTTGTTCCCGTGTGGGATGAAAAAGCTGCAAAACGCGAATCTGAATACATAGTGACAATGAAATAATTTACCCTGGTGGGCGAGGGTAGCCGAGCCCACTTCCCGGTAAAAAACAAAAGGGCGGACATATATGGTCCGCCCTTTCATTTAATCCTCCATAATCGTGGCAAAGGAGGATTCGAAGTGTCATTTATTAACAACGATCTATCGCATTCAAATCATTGAACGCCACTTTCAGGCGATCAACCATTGATACTTCTCCTGCACGCAGGAATTTACGCGGGTCGTAAAACTTCTTGTTTGGCTTGTCTTCGCCCTCAGGGTTGCCAATCTGACCCTGCAGATAGTCATGGTTCTTAGCCTCATAAGCGCGAACGCCATTCCAGTAAGCCCACTGTGTATCAGTATCGATGTTCATCTTGATTACACCGTATCCTATTGCTTCGCGAATCTCTTCCTGACTTGATCCTGAACCGCCATGGAATACAAAGTTTACAGGCTTCTCAACAGTGTTGTACTTCTCCTGGATGTACTTCTGTGAATCATTGAGAATTGAAGGCTTCAGTACCACATTACCCGGTTTGTAAACACCGTGTACATTACCGAAAGATGCTGCAATGGTAAAGTCAGGACTAATCTTCATCAGCTCTTCGTATGCATATGCTACCTCTTCAGGTTGTGTGTAAAGCTTACTTGAGTCAACGTCAGTATTATCAACACCATCTTCTTCACCACCGGTGATTCCGAGCTCAATTTCAAGGGTCATGTTGATTTTGCTCATACGCTCGAGATATTGCTTGCAAGTCTCGATGTTTTCCTTCAGTGGCTCCTCTGAGAGGTCGAGCATGTGTGAGCTGAAAAGTGGCTTTCCAAACATCTCAAAATGTTTTTCGCCGGCATCAAGCAGACCGTCGATCCAGGGAAGTAATTTGCGGGCTGCATGATCAGTATGCAGAATTACAGGTATACCGTAGTGCTCAGCCATACGATGAACATGCCAGGCGCCGGAGATAGCACCGGCTACGGCAGCAACATTGCCTTCAGCTCTGCACCCCTGGCCGGCATAGAATTTTGCGCCTCCGTTACTGAACTGGATAATTACCGGAGAGTTAACCTCAGCAGCAGCTTCCAAAACAGCATTGATACTGTTAGTTCCAACTACGTTTACAGCAGGAATTGCAAATTGATTCTCCCTGGCGTGAGCCAGCAGCTTGTTAAGATCTTCGCCGGAAACAACACCCGGTTTTACGATGTCTAATACCTTTGTTGACATAATATTCTCGTTTTTAAAATGTTAATCTTTTTGTGATTGTCAAAATTAACTATTCTGAACCAAATATGGTTCATTAACGAGTTTATTTTTATGCAAACGATTGAGTGGTTGGGCTTATTCCTTGATATCCCATGCCTTCATAACCGGCCCTCTTCTTAAATAGAGTATGCCATCTGCTATCACGGGGTGGCTAAAGTGCTCTTTGGTTCCGAAATCTATTTTAAATTCGCTGATGAGCTGAAGCTTTCCGTTGTCAGGTTTTATGAGGTTCATGCGACCTTTCTGGCTGTAATAATACAGAAGGCCATCAGCATAGATGATCGTTCCTGATCCGAGCTTCAGGGTATCACTGTCAGCACCGGTCTCTGCATTTACCGAGCGCAGATCTTTGCCGGAAGTGGTGCAGGTGTAGAAGTAATCGCCAATCTTTACCACGCCGCCCATATAATTGTCAACACCGGAATTGGTCCAGACAGTCTGGATCTTCTCTCCGTCGGGAGTTATCGCAAGCCTGTTGGCGCAATTGCCGTCACCTGCGAAATAGTAAATACTCCCGTCTTCATAATAAACCGTGTTGCTGTGTGTGTCGCCTGCTCCATGCTTTCTCTTCTCCTTTGGGATGTTGGTCTGCTCCTGACTCCACACCAGTTCGCCCGTGTTGGCATCGATACCCATGAGGTGATAGGCTGAAAAGGTCACCAGCAGATTGCGTTCCGGGAGTTCAATGAGGTTTGGGGAATTGTAGCCCGGGCGCTCACCAAAGCCTTCACAGATCCACTTTATCTTTCCGTTCAAACGATCAAACGCCACCACATTGGTGTCGCGCCCTCCGGGAACCAGGTAAACCATATCCTTAAAGATTAACGGTGACTCCGAATGACCATGCATGAGAGGCTGTCCGTGAAGCGTTTTCATGGTTTCAACGTGCCAGACTTTTTCGCCGGTTTCTCTGTTCAGGCAAGTGATATCACCCATACCTGTTGTGACATATATAAGGTCATCCACTACTGTTGGTGTTGATCTGGAACCCGGAAATGTTTTAACCCACTCTTTGCCGATAGCAGTTTTCCAGATAAGGTCACCTTTGAGAGAGAATGCAAACAGCCATGCCTGCTCTTCAATCTCTCCTGTGATAAAGATCTCTTTATCTGTGATTACCGGAGCGCCGTAGCCGTTTCCAATATTTTCGATTTCCAAAACCTGTTTCGGACCGTTTTCCGGCCACTCTTTCAGCAGGTTTTTCTCGTTATAAATTCCTTTTCTTTCTTCGCCGCGCCACTGATATACAGTTTGCGAAAATGCTGCTGCTGAGATTAGCAACAGCATTCCAAAAATTACCGTTTTCTTCATGGTATGAATTATATCTTTTCTTAGTCTTGTCGAGTATACGTGAATTTCTGTCTTGTTATCCATGTTTCACCGCCGTCCATTGATAAATGCAGCTCAACAAGAAAGCCATTATCCGTAATGTTTTTGTACACAAATCGTGTGGACCTTTGTGGTTGTTCTTCAGAATAGCGGATTTTCTCGTTTGAAACTACCAGTGAATCGCCGGCAAAATCACCCTGAAACATATTCATCACAGAATAATAATCGTTAAATGATGCTACTCTGTATTGTTGCGATTCATCATGATAAGTCCAGCTGTTAATTCTGTTAACAGTGGCACCAACGGCGTATGTGATGTCTTCTGTAAGCAGGTTTTTGTTGGGTGTATAAGTAATTACTGATGTTGTAGAGTCGGTAGTTACGAAGCCACCGCGACGGCTCAAAGCCTGCACAGCCACATTCCAATCCCCAACAAGGAAACCCAGTTTTTGAATCTCTTTGGATTTAGGAAGCTCAAAGATTTTTTCCTCCACCTCCACATTAAATTCCACCTCTTCAATTTCCGTTACGCGGTGTCGGATCCCGAACATACGTTCATAGTAAAACGGGATTATGATATCGCCCACTTTTCTGAAGTCTTCGAAGAAGTATTCTGCAGGTGAAGGATAACCAAAATCCAACCACTGTCCTTCTGCATAGTATTCGAGATATGTTTTTGTGTCGAGATACCAGTTCTCAGTGATACCATTACCTCTGTCGAGGACCAGCTTAAAGACTTCCTTTCCATCCATTTTCTCTTTTCCTTCATAGGAGACTGAGAATCCTCTCTCTTTGTATTTGTAGAATGGAGTACAAAATTCTGATTTTTGAATGATGGTGTGCGCTTCGGCAGGGTTTGCAGGAATCGGACTTTGTGAGAGCCATGGGTCAAAACGCCATATTACTTCACCGTTGGTGCCTTCAGTCACCGGATGTTGTCCCAGATGGTGCTCAGAATAGAATTTCCCGTCAGCAGTAATTATTTCAGAGAAATCATAGACTTCGCTGAAACTGGTAAAGAGACCGGTTATTTTCATGTTATCGATTTTTCCCCAGGCTGCTTCGCCACCATGTGCATCGATGTGTTTTTTGATGATCTCGTCTACCGTTTGTGCCTGAATCCCTGTAAAGGCAAAAAGTGAAAGGGCAAAAATGCCAATTATATATTTTTTCATGGTTGGTTTATTTTGTGATTTCATAACAAGCAAAATGGGTCAGGTTTCTTAGGTATACACGTCCGTTTACGAAGGCCGGGGCAGTCCAGGACTTTCCTTCAAGTGCTTGAACACTTCCTTTGGCTTTGAATGCCTCAGGAGTGGCTTCCACAAGTACCATCTCTCCGGCATCAGAAAGCATAACAAGATGGTCATCTACGAGTATAATGCTACCTTTTCCATAGCCGCGCATATTCCATTTGGCTTCTCCGGTCTCGGCGTCCATGCACATCAAACGGGCACGGGCAAAGCCATAAATATAACCATCATGATATACTGAGGAGCTCCAGTTGTTTTGGATTACTCTGCTTTGATATAGTTCTGTTACCTCATTGTTGTTGATTTCAATCATAAAACCACCAACACGGCTTACAGTGTTACAGAATATTTTGTTTGGTGCGATGAAAACGGGAACAGCGGTGAATCCTTGAATGGGCATGCGGTAAGACCAAAGCATGTCACCTTTTTTATTATAGGCGTTGAGAACTGTATCATGAACAGCAATAATCTGATCTTCGCCATTGATATTCATCAGCTGGGGTGAATTATAGCCGGCCACTCCTGTTCCATTGCTCCATATTGTTTTTCCGTTGGTTTTGTTGAATGCTGTAAGCGCTCTGTTTTCGTCGCCGCCGGTCTCCTGAATCACCATGTCATCCACCAGAAGTGGTGAGGAACTGAAAGCCCAGCGAGGGATTTGAGCATTGAATTCATTCATGGCATCACGCATCCACAATTCTTTTCCACTCTTTTTGTCGATAGCTTTCAATTTTCCAAATGCAGTGAATACATAAATGTTTTTTTCATCGATGGCAGGAGTGGATCGTGGGCCGTGGCCCCATCCGTCATCTTCGAAATACATGGAGTCGGTGAGGGTGCGCCACTGTTCTTTTCCTGTTTCCAGGTCATAGGCAATAAGAAGCTCCTCTTTCCTGATGGTGTCGACTCCATGGAGGTAGAATTTCTCTTCATCTACTGCAACTTCCGGGAATCCGGCACCGGTTTCGAATTTAAAAACTTCTGTTGGGGCTTTTGCATTCCAGTCAGTGTTAAGTTGGCCGTTGGAGTTGGCAATCCCGTCAGTATTGTTTCCGCGGAAACTTTTCCACGTACTCGTTTGTCCCTGAACAGTAACCGCCAGAGCCAGCATTATTACGGCAATGCCGCAGAGTGATTTTAATTTCATAGTGTGATGTGGTTTACTTCCTATCAAGGTGTTGAAAAATATTAATTTGCGTTTTCAGACCCACAGACGACTTATGTCAGGTTTTTGTTACGTGTAAAAATAGGGGAAAATTTTGGATGATGGGTTATTTTGGAGAGACGGCGATTTATCGCGTCTTGGGTGCTGGTGGTATATTCTGTAACTTCAGTGAAGGAGTATTGTCGGGTGGCTAAGCAACTTTGTGGCTTTTTTATTTCACAAAGAACCGCAAAGGAAACACAAAGAACCGCAAAGATTTTTTAACGTATTTTATGTTGTAGTCTATGATTGATATTTGGCTATACCTGACGTGAACCCTCATATGTAAGCTACTCTTCAAATTTCATAACTCATAGGGAGAGATACTTGAAATGACTTGGGATGTTGATGAGGCGATGCTTGAGAAAGCGATTCATGAAGTTCTTCACGATTAACTTTCACATCCTTGTGAGGATTTTTTTATAAAAGATAAGTAACACTGAGTTTCCCGGAGTTTACACGGGGTCTCTCGGAGGATTTTCTGCGAAGCAGAAACAAATAAAACTCAGTGCAACC
>PKSY01000340.1 GCA_002869405.1 Marinilabiliales bacterium | reverse complement strand
TCCTCTTTTAGCAGATCGGCTCTGGCAGGGCCTACACCTTTTAAATATGTAATAGATGTATTAAGGATATGATTCTGCATAATGTCTTTTTATCCGTTAATACAGATTTTGATGATTTGTTACCCATTGCAAATGTAGCGATTTTAATTTTTTTAGATTGTGAAGATGTGTTGAAAGTGTAGTTCCGTCAGGAGTGTAAGAAGGAGGTGCGCATTTACACAAAAAGAGCCATCCTTAACAGGACAGCTCTTTTACAATATTTTTTGTGCAATAGTTTTCTACTAGAACTCCCAGAAATCGTGTTCGTACTGTAGGATTTCCCGGTTTATGCGTTCTGATTCCAGTAGTGCGTCGATACCGGTAGCATATTCAGAAATCCTTCTGTCGAAGCGGTTAGACTCTTTATAAACTGTGGAGTGGAAAATTCGCTTCCAGAACACATCGTCGTAGGTGAGTCTTTGAGCATCATTCTGAGGGTTGTAAACTTCTGCTTTGGCAAAAGTTTCACGTGCTTCAGGATAGTAAACCCAGAATATCGGGTCATAACCTCTGAAGTTACCATTTTCATCAAGGTTATCGCGTACAGGACAGATGCCAAGAACGCGGGCTTCCATCATAGAGCGCTGCTTGTCAAAGAACCAGTCCTCCTTGATACGGATACGTTTTACATCCTGAGGATTAAATTCAGAATGAATAATAGTATCGTAATAATCGTATGGAGGGAATGTCCTCTGCAGCTGTACGGTATCTGTACGTGCCAGACGGCTCATAATCTCCTCATAAGTAATAGGCACCAGAAATTCATCGGTAGGTACCGAGGCATCGTATGCGGTGATTTGACCCTCTTTAAGGCCATCCATGATTATGGTCATCAGACTTCTCCAGCCATTCTGAGGTACTTCAGGATAGTAGAATGGCTGATTTACTTTTTCTCTCATATCAATTACGCGCCAGACTCTTCTTGACCAGATATAGTCTGCTTCACGTACAAAGACATAAGGGATAGGGCGCTTATCCACGATATTTACCTTATCGTAAACGCCATCTCTTGGAGTGCTCACAACCTGTGCCTGCGACGACATAACACCAGCGATTGTAAGGCTTAAGAAAGTAACTATTGCAACAAATTTTTTCATAGGTTAAAACCTCCGGATATGCGTTAATTATTGTATTGTCAAGTTAATGGTACCAAGGCGACGGGTTGAACCATCAGGACCTTTGGCATAAATATTTTCGAGCCAGATTTTATCACCGCGGCGCGAATTGCGGATAAAGGTCAGCATCTCATCAGTAAGTCTGTTTCCTGAACCCTGACGCGTGAACATATCTCCACCTCTCTGAGTAGCAACAAAATCAAATTTTGTGATTTCATAGTTGATTTCGAATTCAAAATCGTCAGGCATTTGCGGGATAATTGCCGCGGCAGTGATTAAAAGATTTTTATTAATTGGTCCTCCATCAGTGCCACCAATTTTCGCCATAGGGTCAGGTACACGTTTGATACGGAATTCTGAAGATCCCATCTCAACCATATTACCATCGTGGTCTGCAGAAACGCTGATTACAGTTGTTCCTGTAGCTTCATCCGGAATGGTTACAATCCATTCGTCATTAGTTTCACTACGACGCAGGTTACCTTTTGAGATATCCACCTGAAGCAGGTCAGTGCCAATTCCCGGAGATGATATAGAAACCGGATTATCAACACCTTTATAGAACACATTCATCTTTGTTGGGGCCACAGTTAATGATGGCTTGGCAACGATGTAAGTTTCATTAAATGGATAAGTATTTACGCTTCCGTCAGGACCTTTTACTTCAATCACACCTGCGTAAGAGTGTATTCCTTCTTCGGTAGCAGGAAATTTCAGTTTTACGACTCCGCTATCACCGGGTAATTCAGTCGCATTATTGTACATATTTGGTGTCAGGGTATTAACACCTTTCATTACACGAACTGTAGGCGCCTGTTTGCTGTCGTAAGCTGCCACGAGTACTTCTGCTTCATATTCTCCGTTAAGGAAAACATAATTACTGGCAGGAATAACCTTGGCGTTAATCATATCAAATTTAAAGTCTTCGGCACTAATATTATTATAGAAGTAGTTGAGTACGCCAAATTCGGCATTCTGTACATCCATAATAAGCTTATTGAGGAAAGTCACATCTGCGGCCAGGATAGTATGATAGAAGTGGTGCATTTCCCAGTTCTGGGGTGCTCCGTCAGCATCATGATACTCTTTATCTGTTTCCAGCCCGAGGTTAATATTGGCGTTTTCCTCCCCTGCGTAAAGGGCTGCCATATTTGTTTTAAACTCGTTGATTTTGTTTTTCAGTTCACCGGCTTTTCCTCTGGAACCATCGGGAGAAGAACCAATGAAGTAGTTAGTAGGTTCGTCATAGCTGTCACGATTGCCAATATCCTCACGTTTCACACCTCGGATTTCGTCAATTGTTTTCTTTTCAGTAAGTGCTATGACTTCGAGTTTAGTCTCTTCAATATAATTGATCATTTCTTCAGAAAGGCGGGTTGCCTGCTGGGCTTTTTCCCAGTAAGGACCTACTTTGGCCTGATTGATCATATATTGTTGTTCAAACTTACCATAGAGGTTGTCGATTTTATCTTCAAACGTCTTGTTAGTTTGCTCAACACTATCGTTCACGGTAACAAAAGCTTCGAGGATTTCCACTGATACGTTGAGGGCAAGCATTGCCGTCAGTACCAGGTACATCATCCCGATCATCTTTTGCCGTGGGGTTTCTTTATATCCAGCCATTTATAATGAGCTTAATTTTGTTTTCAAAAGGGTTAATTCACCGTGAAAATTACTTTGTTTTCACATTCATTGCTGAGAGCATATTGCCATAAACAGTGTTGAGCGCAGCAACATTCTGTGTCAGTGCATCAGCTTGTTTCTTGTAATTTTCTGTAGTGGTGATAGATTCTTTCATGTTTTTCATGAAAGCTTCGATAGCCTCACCCATTTGATTCGTTACTTTCGACTGGGCATCAGAATTCTTAAGTTGCATTTCATATACTGCGTTAAGAGCAGCAAGGTTTTGCGTCAGTTTCTGGAATGTTTCGTCGTAAGCTTTATTTTCGTTTGTTACAGCTTTTGCCGCTTTAGCATAAGTTTCAGATAGCGTACCTGCAGCAGTGGCAGCATTTTGCACGTTATTCAGAAACGCTTCAGTGCCTGCAAGATCTTTATTCATAGCGTCAGCAGTTTTCTCGTAAGTTTGCGAGAGTTTATCAGCTGAAGTGGAAGCAGAATCCATGCTTTTAGCGAATTTATCACTGGCAACTTTTGCATTGGAAATATCAGCAAGCGCATTTGTAGTATTGCTAAGGTTGCTTAATCCTTTACCAAGGTCTTCAATGAGTTTCGAGTCGATTTTTGCTTTTTCGAGCATATCATCGAGTTCTTTTACAGGAGAACCGGCAGGTTTTTTAACGCCGCCTTTTTTACCTTCAATGCCACCTTTTTTACCATGATACATGCCTGATAGTTCAGGATATACCAGACTCCAGTCGGGCTCCACATGTGGAGGTTCAAAAGCAGAGAAGAAAAAGATAATTGCCTCTGTCAACATCCCTGCAAAGAGCATTTCGTTAGCTCCCGGGATATGGGTAATTTTAAATAATGCACCCACGATTACAACTGCAGCACCCCATCCATATAACTTTGACATGAAGTTCTTGTAAAATCTGCTCTGAACAAGCTTGTTTAGTCCCATAATGATATAACTTAACTTAAATTGTTTAATTAGTGTTTTTACGTTTTCTGAATATTAATTATAAACTTTGGAGGCACGGGAGGGGTTATCTCCTTTTTGACGACCAAGGTAGTTTTGCACACAACGGAAACCGATATAACATTTCGAAGTATCCTGATATTCGTAAGCTCTGGAAGCTACTTCGAGGTAGTAATGAACATCTTTCCATGAACCACCGCGAACAACCTTGCGCTTAAGAGCTACAGGGTCATCTTCGCGAGCGTTGTAGGTATAGCTCATGTTCATATCCCATGCGAAGTTATATGTTGACTCGTCGTATGCGTCTTCTGTCCATTCTGCAACGTTTCCTGCCATGTCATATAAGCCGAAGTCATTGGAAGGGTAATGACCTACAATTACACTATATGCTCCACCATCGTCGGCATAATCACCGCGCATAGGCTTAAAGTTAGCCAGGAAGCACCCGTTTTCGTTACGAGTGTAAGGACCACCCCATGGGTAAGGTGAGAGTTCGTAACCACCGCGTGCTGCCCATTCCCATTCTGCTTCTGTTGGCAGGCGGAATTCGTTTACTACAACCTCATCGTTATTACTGAGGTAGGAGTTGAGGAACTCTGTTCTCCAGATACAGAACGCTTTCGCCTGTTTCCAGTTTACACCTACTACCGGGTAGTTATCATAAGCCGGGTGCCAGAAGTACTTCTTGGTCATCGGCTCGTTGTACGAGTAACTGTAATCGTGAATCCAGCTGAGAGTATCGGGGTAAACGTTAATTGTTTCTTTACGGATATATACTGAACGGTCGGTGCGACCCTGACGACGGTTAGCGAAAGCAGCATTTCTGCTTGTAGCATCGGGATCGGTATAATTTTTTCTTGCAGCAGCCTGCAGGTCGATCCAGTAATATTCATAAAACAGCTTTCTTGTATCGATCTCTTTTCTGCGGAAGAATCTTTCGTGCTCGGGGAGATACATCTCTTCGAGGATATCACGTTCTTCTTCGCCATTCCAGTCTATTTCTGTTTCCCAGTTCAGCACGGGATTGTCATAGACTTCGCCGGTTTCTTCATTTTCTTCAATAAGATATTCTTCAGGGTTAAGGTCTCCGAGGAGTGTTCTTGCGATGGAGTCGCGTACCCAAAATACAAACTGGCGGTATTCGTTGTTGGTGATTTCAGTTTCATCCATATAGAAAGCAGAGATAGTAATTACGCGAGGCTGGTTAATGCGAGCGTAAGGTACATCCTGATCGCCACCACCCATGGTAAAGCTTCCCATAGGCACATATGCCATACCGAAAGGATCAGGTTGATAAAATTCTCCATCTCTTTTCACGCCTGTCAACTCGCCATTCCCCGAATTACTGCATCCGGCAAGCATGAGGAGTACGAATGAATACAAGAATAATTTTTTCATGTTTTGCTGTTTTATTCAGAATAACGATTTTTCTTTTAAATTAGTGTGTTTTACGGTTTTACTATAAATATCTTGTGTTTCGCAAGGTACGAATACCCCGGTCAAATTCAAATTTAAAACAATATCCGAGCATAACTTCATGACTGCCTTTGCTTCCGCCGACATTCACCTTAGAGGTGGATAAGTCATAGGAATACCCCAGTTTAAAGTCTTTCCACCACAGCCCGAAAAGTACACCAACACCATCTCCGAAGCGATAATTCAATCCGCCCCAGAACTGGTCTTTGTATTTTACCAGCGCATTAAAGTCAGCCTGTAATACTGCCAGATCGCTCTTTATCACCACAGAAGGTTCAATTTTAATAAATGGCCTTGTGGGGAAGCTGAGCTGATATCCTCCTGCAACATAAAACGTTCGTGAGAGTTGATATAGTGTATTTCTTCCAGTGGATTGAATAATGTTTTGTGCTGATACACCAACCCAGAATTCATTTGGCACCTGATAATAAACACCGAGATTAGCGTCAAAAATCATATCACTCTCTTCGCCGTTACGCTGCATAAGCACCGGATCTTCAGAACTGATAGGGTTAAATTGCGAGAAGTCGAGGATACTGTTAAAGAACATAGCCTGAACCCCGATTCCCAGATCTCCTGCGCCGACTGAAGTGTGATAGGCATAGCCAATATCCACATTTGTTTGCGTAAAATAACCAATCTGATCCTGCATAATGTTTATTCCGGCTCCGCCTCTGAGTACTTTTACCGGCATATCGATGGAAAACGAGTAGGTTTTTGGACCAATACTCTGCCCCTCCATATCGACAAATCCAACCCATTGTTGCCTCATAATACCTGTTGCACAAATGGCATCACGCATCCCGGCATAACCGGGGTTATAGTTGAGTTTACTGAACATATGCTGAGTAAATTGCGGCTCCTGTTGGGCAACCGCCAATCCTACATTGCTAAGTAACAGTACAATTGCTATGACTCTTGAAATGCGTGTTAACATATGGTAATTCTAAAGCGACGCTAAAATAGTAATTTTTTTTGAACATCAACCACTACCTTATAGTAATGGTAATTTTTCTTCTAAAACGTTTGAGTACGGTTTTTAGTACACTTTTCAGGGATTATGAGCATTAACGGAGTAAACTTTAACACTTAACCCGGTTTTATATGTTTCTAAATCGTTAAACCTGAAAAAGGTTAGGTAAATTCATGCAATAGATATTGCCAAATAATTCAGAAAGATTACTTTTGCAGCCATTTTTCGTGAATCAAGGAAATATTTTGGTATAAACATTTAAAAATCAACATCATGGCCTTTGTAACACGCGAACAGTTGTTTAGCCGAAAGTGGTTCCGGTCGTATGCTTTAATTTTGATTGGCTCAATCATCATGGCTGCCGGATACAGTTTTTTCATCTCTCCATACAGGATTGTTCCGGGAGGAGTTTACGGAATCGGTATTGTCGTGCATTATATGACAAAGGGGCTCTTTTCTTTTGCTCCCGATGGTTTTCCAATCGGTTTATTTGGATTGCTGCTGAATATTCCGCTTACAATTTTGGGAATCAGGGTTCTTGGGCCTCGGTTTGGCGTTAAAACGGTTGTGGGATTTATTCTGGTATCAGGGTTTATTGATCTTTTAACGATCATGTTTGGAGAAGATCCCCTGTTAATCGGTGACGATGTACTGCTTGCTTCTGTCTTTGGTGGGGTTTTAATTGGTCTTGGTCTGGGACTGATATTTAAAGCCAGAGCTACTACCGGAGGATCAGATATTGTGGCAATGATTTTTGCGAAATATACGCGTATGCCGCTGGGTCAGCTCATTATTATTGTGGATTCCGTTATCGTACTTTTAGGTTTGGCTGTATTCAAGGATTGGCGTATACCGCTTTACTCATGGATTACAATTTTTGTAACGGGAAGAGTAATTGATATTGTGGTTGAAGGTATGAGCTATGAGAAGACGCTTATGATTATTTCTGAAAAGCATGAAGAGATAAAAGAAAAAATTGTGAATGATATTAGGCGTGGAGGAACGTTTCTTCACGGACAGGGACTTTACAGCGGTGATGACCGGAGGGTTATTTTCACTGTTGTTACGCGCCGTGAGCTTGCAATTCTTCAGGATTATATCAGTATTATCGACCCTGAGGCGTTTATGACAGTTACAGATTCAAGTGAAGTACTTGGGAAAGGCTTCAGGTCATTAAAAGAGAAAGTTGAGCAATCTTAATATAGTGTTTAGTTAGTGTGAGTGTGTAAAAAAACCGGGAGGACTTCCCGGTTTTTTTTTATCTGAATAGTTTTAAAATATCATTTCCCATTGCAAGGATAAAGAGCCCCAGCAGGATTATCATCCCTGCCATCTGAGCAATTTCCATAAACTTCTCTCCCGGTTTTCGGCCGCTGATAATCTCGAACAGAAGGAAGAGCACATGCCCTCCGTCAAGTGCAGGTATTGGCAACACATTCAGGATAGCAAGCATGATATAGAGAAAGGCTGTCAGTCGCCAGAATACATGCCAGTCCCACGTTGAAGGGAAGATGCTTCCAATGGTGATAAATGAACCAATGCTTTCGTAGGCTTTAGTCTCCGGACGAACCAGCAGTTTTAACTGTTTGAAGTAACTGCCGATACCGTTAAATGTTTTAACAATGCCTGCCGGAATAGCTTCAAAGAAAGAATATTCACGTTGATGAAGGTAAAAGTAAAAATCGAGCTGGCCCACCGGGGCAACTCCAATCATGCCTTCATCGGTAACTCTAACGGGAAGAGAGAGTGTGTCACTGTCTCTTACAACGCTGAGAGAGATCTCTTCTCCGGCGAAACCGGCGACAGCTTCTTTAAACTGATCAAAAAACGGTGCATGGATATCATTTACACCTATTATATAGTCTTTCTCCTGAAGACCTGCTTCAAGCGCCGGAGATCCTTCCGCAAAACCACCAACAATAAAGGGAATCCTGTAGGAAAGGAATGGTGTTTCATGCTTTAGCAATTTTGCTGTCATGCCTTCCGGAACACTAATATCCATTTGGCTTCCCTCGCGGATTACCTGAATGGTTTTTGCCTCATCAAGAATCAGCGCTTCCGGAATTTTGTTGAAATCTTCAATTTCCTTACCATCAATAGTCAGGATTCGGTCTCCGTTTCTCAGTCCCATTTCATAACCCAGAGAATCAACCACAATACCATACTTCAGTTCCGAAGTCGGGAGGTATTCTTCACCGTGGATAGATAACAGTGAGATATAGATAACCATAGCAAGAATGACATTCACAGTAACGCCGCCAAGCATGATTATGAGGCGCTGCCAGGCAGGTTTTGATCTGAATTCCCAGGGTTGTGGCGGCTTTTTCATTTGCTCCTTATCCATTGATTCATCAATCATACCTGCGATTTTCACATAACCCCCCAGCGGAAGCCATCCGATACCATATTGAGTATCTTTATGTTTAAATTTGAAAAGTGAAAACCAGGGGTCAAAAAACAGATAGAATTTTTCTACTCTGACTTTAAATGCCCGAGCTGCCAGAAAATGCCCCATCTCATGAAATACTACCAGTATGGAGAGGCTGAGCAGCAGTTGTAATACCTTGATTAATATGTCCATTATTTAAGTTTATTATTTTTAATGACTGATGATGCCAGGGCACGTGTCTCATTGTCCGTTTCCAGTAAATCCTGCAATCCCGGGCGAGAGATATGCGTAATGTTTTTCATGCAATGTTCAATCACATCCGACATTCCTGTAAAGGAGATTTGTTCATTCAGAAAAGCATCCACGGCAATTTCATTTGCTGCATTCAGGATACAGGGCATATTACCTTCCTGTTTTAGTGCCTGATATGCGAGGGCAAGATTACGAAAATTTTCCGGATCGGGCTTTTCGAAAGTCAGAGGGCTGTGATCAAAAATGTTAAAGTTTGTGAATTGTGATTTAAGTCTTTTGGGGTATGAGAGTGCGTATTGTATAGGTATTCTCATGTCAGGATCTCCGAGTTGTGCTTTAACGCTTCCATCTTCAAATTCTACCATACTGTGAATTATTGATTGTGGGTGAACGACCACTTCGATCTGTTCAGGAGAAACATCGAAGAGCCATCGTGCTTCAATAACTTCGAGGCCTTTATTCATCATGCTGGCACTATCGATAGTGATTTTGGCACCCATGTTCCATGTAGGGTGTTTCAAGGCCTGCTTCGGGCTAACCGCTTTCAGGTCATTTTTTGAATAACCTCTGAAAGGGCCACCGCTGGCGGTAAGCAGAATTTTATGAATGCTGTTGGGCTCACCGGTAATACATTGTGCAATGGCAGAGTGTTCAGAGTCAATAGGGTAGAGGTTAACACCTTTAATTCTTGCTGCATTGGTAACCAGCTCTCCGGCCACCACCAGTGTCTCTTTATTTGCAATAGCAACGGGTTTTCCGGCTTCAATAGCTGCCAGTGTGGGCTTTAAACCTACAGAACCCACAACTGCTGTTACCACAATATCGACGGTGCCCATTTCAGTTATCTGCGAAAGCGCATCCTGTCCGGCATATACTTTTACAGGAAGGTCGCTAAGCGCATCCCTTACCTTATTATAATGTGTCTCATTAGTAATTACGACAGCATTAGGCATAAATTCCCGGGCCTGTTTTATGAGCAGGTCGGCATTGCTATTGGCCGTAATAACTTCAGCAATAAAAAGATCAGGGTTTTGCTTAATAACATCCAGTGTCTGCACACCGATAGAACCAGTAGAGCCCAGCAGGGCGATATGTTTTTTGTTCATGATAATCAGAAGTTAAGGAATTTGGCCGGGTTCATGGGGTTGCCTTTATACCAAACCTCGAAGTGGAGGTGCGGACCGGTAGAGATTTCGCCAGACTCACCCACAATTGCTATCGCTTCACCGGCTGCAACATAATCTCCCTGTTTTTTTAGTAATACTGCATTATGTTTATATACAGATATGAGGTCATGCCTGTGTTGGATGGCGATTACATAACCTGTTTCCGTGGTCCAGTTGCTAATTAAAACCGTGCCGTCAAGAGTCGCAAGTACCGGTTCGTTTTCTGCTGTTACGATATCAATTCCGAAGTGTTTTATTATGGGGTTAAATTTTGAAGTTACTGTACCATCCACAGGAGGATAGAAAAGAAAATCTGAAGCATCAGTTATATCTTCATACAATTCATCACTGGCTTTAAACCTGAGGTTATATTGTGTGGCCTGTTCGTACTCTGCCCGTAAAAGGCTATCCTCCGGTGAGATATCGATTTCAATGTCTGCATAGAGTGCAGCATTGGAGTCAGTCACATTATTAACAGTATCTACGCTATAGAGTTCTGTAATGGCGGAGCTGTCAGAAAGGATTATTCTGATATTTTTGAGATAAGTATCTTTACGTTGCATCTCAAGTTCCAGGGAGTCGGCTTTTTGAAGCAGTCCGTACATTTCCTGTCGGTACTGCAACTCAGTATATCCGGGAATAAATTCTTTGAGTGATGTATGTGAAATCAGCAGGAAGGTGCCTGAAACGATAACAATGACAAAGAAAAAAATTAAGGAGATAACATTAAGCCTGGATAGCCTTATTGAGAACCGCTCTTCAAGAGTCTGTTCGTTGAGAAAAATAAGACGGTACTTATCGCTTATTTTTTTGAACCAACTCCTTTTTTTTTCTTTTTTCTGATTGTTAGATTCCACAGTATAAATTATAATAGGTGGCTATTTTCAAAAACTGTTACAAATATCGTAAAAATAGGCAGATAGTAAGGGATGAAAAAAAGTTAATGGCTTCAGGTGACTTTGGAACGTAATAAATTTGTTATTTGCGGGATGAAGCGCATTAAAAGGACAATGAATTCGGAAAAATAAAATATTTTTGCATGCAAGTAGTTAATCTATAAGAAACAGCGCATAATACTTTGAGAAAAAATACTATCATTCGCACAATCATGAAGTTGTCATTGTTACTGTTTGTAACGCTGGCGATGTTTTCATGCAGCACAAAAAAGAATACTGCATTTCGCAGGGCTTTTCATAATCTGAATACGCATTATAATGGCTATTGGAACGGTCGTGAGAGTTTTCGCCAGGGTGTGAGGGAGCTTGAGACTAACGGTCAGGACAATTATGCCTTTATTCTTCCGGTAGTATATTATGGTACTGATCAGGAAGCAGCTTCACTGGCGCCCTATATGGATAAGGCCATTGAAAAGGCGGGGATTATGATTCAGAGACACTCTATGGTTTTTGATAAGGAGGAGCAGGTGAAGTGGATTGATGACTGTTACCTTCTTATCGGGCAATCTTATTTTTATAAGAAGGAGTACCTGAAGGCGCGACGGACTTTTGAATATATCAACAAGACCTATAAAAAGCCAATGGGTGCAGAGGCTCAGTTATGGATGGCCAGGGCTTACAATCAGATGGGTGAGTATGAAAAATCCCTGACAATTCTTGAGGGTTTACAAAAAGAGATTGATAATCACACGGTACCAGTGGATGTTACCAGGCTATTCCCATTGGTTTATGCCGAATATTTTTTAATGCAGGAGCGATATGCCGAAGCAAAGAAGCATCTTGAGAATGGTGTGATTTTCAATAGAAACAAGAAGCTTCGCACGCGCTTGTGGTATATTCTGGCGCAGATATATCAGAGGGAAGGGGACCTGGAGGCTGCTACAGAATATTTCTCAAAAGTAATCAGAAAGAATCCCGGTTATGAGATGACTTTTAATGCGCGAATCAGCCTGGCGCAATCCTACGATGCAGAGAAGGGAAATAAATCCATGGTGCTTAAGCAGCTCAACAAGCTTCTTGATGATGAGAAGAATGAAGAGTATCGTGATCAGATATATTATGCATTGGCAGAGATAGCACGGCGTGATAAAGACACCGCATTGTTGATGCAGCATCTTACCAGTTCGGTGGCGAGCAGTGAGGATAATAATTATCAGTTGTCAAAATCTTCCCTGGAGCTTGCTGATCTCTATTTTTCACAACAGGATTATGAAAACTCACAGGCCTATTACGATACTGCAATGCAGTCGATACCGGAAGATTATCCGAATATTGTAAAGTTGCGTAAGAAAACAACTACCTTAACGGATCTGGTGACCAACCTTCAGGAGGTTCAGGTGCAGGACAGTCTTCAGCATCTGGCAAGCCTTGAGGAGGGTGAGCGCATGGAGATTATCAGGAAATTAATAAAGAAGATTGAGGAGGAGGAGCGTAGGAAAGCGGAAGCAGAGCGCAGGAAGCAGCAACAGCTGATGCAGGCCAGGATGACGCAGATGCAAAACCGTAATATGCAAAACCGACCAGGTATGGGAGGTGCCTCATGGTATTTCTATAATCCTCAGACCGTGAGTTTCGGAATGGCTGAGTTTGAAAAGCGATGGGGCGAAAGGAAATTGGAGGATCTGTGGCGACTATCCAATAAGATAGTTGTGGATTTTGGCGATTTTCCTGATGAAGAAGGAATGGCAGCGGATAGTCTTGCGCTGAATGATACTGTCAAGCGCTCTGTTGACCCCAAAGATCCGCAGACATATCTGCAGGATGTCCCGCTTACAGAAGAGAAGATGGAAGCATCGCATAAGAAAATTGAAAGTTCCCTGTTTAATGCCGGTTTTATCTATTATGAAGGGCTTGGGAATCTTGAGGAATCTGTAAATTGTTTTGAAGATCTTATTGAACGTTATCCTGAAACTGATAACCTGTTGCTTTCACTCTATATGCTATACAAGATGAATGAGACGCTGGAAAATGTTTCAGAGGCGGAAAAGTATAAAAATCGTATTCTTAATGAGTTCCCGGATACCGATTATGCAAAAATTATCCGTGATCCCGAGTATAATAAAACACTTTTGGAAGAGCTCAACAGAAAGTCGGCATTGTACAGAGAAGCCTATATGGCGCACAGCGACGGAATGCATAATCTGGTGATGATATATGCAGAAGAGGGGATAAATGATTTTGACGAGGATGAATTCACACCCAAATTCAAATATCTCAAAGCGCTGGCATTCGGTGCAAAGCAGCAGCAGGACAGCCTGGTGAAAGGTCTGCGCGAGATTGTGGCGCTCTATCCAAATAGTGAAGTAACACCTTTGGCTCAGAATATTCTTCAGCAAATGTTTAATCCGGATATGGAAGCAGAAGAGGATGATGCTGAACCCGAAGAAGAAATTTCTGAAGAGCTTTTGGAACTTATGGAGCTATATTCTTACAAGCCTGAAACACAGCATTTCTATGTGCTTATTGTGGATGGTTCCCGTGTTAATGTAAATGCTACAAAAGTGAAAGTATCTGATTATAACAGTAAATATCAGGGACTGTCAAAGCTTTCAGTAAGTTCGGTTATTTTGCAGGATAAAAAACAGATGATTACCGTAAGCAGCTTTGGCAATGCCACTGATGCTGCGGATTATTTCTCTGATATTTCAGGTAATGAATATGTCTTTTCACAAATGGGTGCAGAGGATTATATTCACTTTATTATCAGTTCTGCCAACTACCCTGTATTCTATAAAAACAAGAATGTGGATGCATACCTTATGTTTTACAATAAAGAGTATCTTCCTGAATAAAAATAGGTTATATTTTAAAAAAAACGATATATTTGTCGCATTACTAGCAGAAGAATCAATAAACAACGACGGATCATGGCAAAAGCAGCTGACATGGATACTAATTCCGCCAACCTTATCCAGAGTGGAACAGAAATAAAGGGTGACGTGATTACACAAGGTAATATTCGTATAGACGGGAAACTCACCGGAACTTTAGATTGTAAAGGAAAGCTTATCATTGGAAAAACCGGAGAGCTTGATGGTACTGTTGAATGCAGTAATGCTGAGGTTCAGGGTAGGTTACATGCAAGTATGAAGGTTAATGGTTTGCTGAGCCTGAAGAGCACTTCAAAACTTTTGGGTGACATCATTGTTAAGAAACTGGCTATAGAGCCGGGAGCTATATTTACCGGTAATTGTAAGATGGAGGATGAGACTGTGGCAAAAACAGTTACTCCGCCAACTCCGGTGCCGGAGAAAGGGAAGTAAAACTCCCTGATAATTTTACCAATCCCTATGTCTGAAAGAATTATTTATATTACACGCAGAGAGCGTTTTAACGGTGCTCACAGGCTGTTTCGTCCCGACTGGTCGGATGAAAAGAATCTTGAGTATTTTGGGAAATGCTCCAATCCTAACTGGCATGGTCATAATTATCACCTGTTTGTGACTGTAAAAGGGCCTGTAAACCCGGAGACAGGATATCTTATCAACCTAAAAGATTTAAGTCGGATTATTAATGATTATGTAATAGAAAAGCTGGATCATAAAAACCTGAATCTGGAAGTTGATTTTTTGGAAAATACCATTATCTCCTCAGAAAATATAGCTATAGCAATATGGGATCAGATTGAAAAACCAATATCAAATATCGGTGCTGCATTGCATTGTGTAAAACTGGTTGAGACCGAGAATAATTTTGTTGAATATTACGGAGAATGAGCATGAGTGAACATCATAATGATATCAGAATAGATAACAATCTGGATTTTGAAGAAGGATATGAGAAGGTAGAGAATTATAATATGAATGTGGTCAGTAAAATGGCTGGTCATTATCATGAGATTCTGAAGTTGATAGGGGAGGATCCGGAGCGTGAGGGGTTATTAAAAACTCCTGAAAGAGTAGCCAAAGCGATGCAGTTTCTGACCCACGGATATGGTATGAAGCCACAGGAGATTTTGCTTTCCGCCAGATTTAAGGAGGATTATAAACAGATGGTCCTGGTAAAAGACATTGAGCTCTATTCAATGTGTGAGCATCATATGATTCCGTTTTTTGGTAAAGCACATGTGGCATATATTCCCAATGGTTATATTGTTGGGTTAAGCAAGATTCCACGCATTGTGGATGCATTTGCCCGCCGCTTGCAGGTTCAGGAACGTCTTACTACCCAAATAAAAGATTGTATTGTCCAAACATTGAACCCTCTTGGGGTTGCTGTTGTTATTGAAGCACAGCACATGTGTATGTCGATGCGGGGAGTACAAAAGCAAAATTCTGTTACTACCACATCAGATTTTACCGGTGCCTTTTTACGTGAAGCTACAAGAGAGGAGTTTATCCATCTTATTGGCACGAATCTGCATTAATTAGCAATATCAGTTGTTTTACAACGTTAGAAGTTTTTATCAGATAATTTATGGAGAATAATCAATATATCACTGTTGAAGGCCGACGGGAGGTGGCGGTAAATCATCTCCTTAGGCGTGTGTTCCTGTTGATGGCAACAGGCATCGGACTTACTGCAGTTGTTGCGTGGTATTTTTCATCCAACCCGGCTCTGTTTTCAAGGTTGATTAATGAGCAGGGCATGACAGGTCTGGGAATTGCAGTTATGATAGCACCTCTGGCTTTTGTGCTTATTATGTCTATTGGCTATCAAAGGCTGTCAGCACCTTTACTGGGGCTATTATTCGGAATATATTCCAGTGTAAACGGGATAAGTTTTAGCTTTATATTTCTGGCATATACAGCAACATCAATATATCAAACTTTCGCTATTGCAGCGGGAATGTTTGGAATTATGGCGGTGTTGGGATATACTACAAAGGTAGATTTGACCCGTTTTGGTTCATTGATGTTTATGGGTTTAATCGGGATTATCGTTGCCTCAGTGGTTAATTTCTTTCTAAACAGTGCTGCTTTTGATTATATTATTAGTATTGCAGGAGTAGTAGTATTTACAGGGTTGACCGCTTGGGATGTTCAGAAGATCAAGCGATTAGGGGAGTCCTCAGGTATGTCCGGAGCATCTTTTCATAAGATATCTGTGATGGGTGCCTTAACTCTGTATCTTGATTTTATTAATTTATTTTTATTTTTGCTGCGTTTTTTTGGTAACCGGAAATAGCAGTTATCATCTAACGCCTTGAAAATAACAGTTTAGCTGTTACATAAACTTAAGAAAGATAAAATGAAAGCATTTGTTTTTCCCGGACAGGGAGCTCAGTTTTCAGGTATGGGAAAAGACCTTTATGAAAACAAATCTGTTGCTAAAGATCTTTTCTCAAAAGCAAACAATATTTTGGGGTTTAAAATAACCGAAATAATGTTTGAGGGTAGTGAAGAAGATCTTAAGCAGACAAAAGTGACCCAGCCTGCCATATTTCTGCATTCAGTGATTATGGCGCGGGTGATGGGTACTGAAGGATTTCGTCCGGATATGGTTGCAGGTCATTCACTAGGTGAGTTTTCTGCCCTGGTAGCATCGGGAGCTCTTACATTTGAAGAGGGGCTAAAGCTTGTTGCCCGTCGTGCGGAATTGATGCAGATGGCATGCGAGCAGAATCCCTCAACTATGGCTGCAGTGTTAAAGATGGCAGATTCTGATGTAGAGAAGGTGTTGCGAAGTGTATCATCTGAGCATATTGTGGTTGCAGCAAACTATAACTGTCCGGGACAGATAGTAATTTCAGGATCTATGGAAGGCATAGAGGCTGCAGGAGAAAAGTTGAAAGAAGAAGGCGGAAGAGTGTTACCTTTGAAAGTGGGAGGCGCATTCCATTCACCGTTAATGGATCCTGCAAAAGTTGAACTTGAGAAAGCGATACAGAAGGCAGTCTTTAAAGACCCTGTTTGTCCAATATATCAGAATGTAAATGCTCAGCCCGTGAAGAACCCTGATGTGATTAAGAGTAATCTTATTGCACAGCTTACCTCACCGGTACGATGGACCCAGACAGTTCAGAATATGATTGCAGATGGAGCGAATAGCTTTGTAGAGGTTGGTCCTGGAAAAGTTTTACAGGGATTAATTAAGAAGGTAAAAGCTGATGCAGTAGCAAACAGCGCGACCTGGTAAAAAGATTAAATATTTGGTGGAGGTCCACTGAAGAGGCGTCTGATGTTTTTGGGCGCTTTTTTTTATTTAGAATGGGGATAAATTGTGTGATTGGGGGAGGAATTTGGATTTTTGGGAGCGGTGTGGTTGCTTCTTGGCCGGACTTACCCTTTGAAAGGGTGGAATTGAAATCGGCCGACCTCGCCCTCACACCCATACCTCATCAAAACCAAACCACAAAACACACCTCCCCCAGCCAACCCATTTCCCATGAGCCACATTATCTTATTCAATAAGGTACCTGTTGCTTTATGCAAAAAACACTTTTTTGTTACCCATCAAAAACACACAAAATTCAGGAATGCATCACAACGCCTTACCTCAACAATAAAAAATCATTACTTTTGACCACAAATTCTACCCTATGATACTCGTTACAGGAGCAGCAGGTTTTATTGGCAGCTGTATGGTTAAGAAACTCAATGAAGCAGGATATTTTAATCTGGTAGTTGCAGACGATTTCTCGCGTGATGATAAAAATAAGAACCTTAACGGAAAACTTCTGAATACCACAGTTCATCGTGATGACCTGGAATCATGGCTAGAGAAAAATGGACATAAAGTTGACTTCATTATCCATTTTGGTGCTCGTACCGATACAGCAGAATTTGACTGGAGCGTCTTCGAAAAGTTAAACCTCGGATACTCCAAAATGATCTGGAAATTTGCCACCCAAAAGAATATACCTCTGATTTATGCATCCTCAGCAGCAACCTATGGACTTGGAGAATTGGGGTACAAAGATGATCACAATATTATTGAAGATCTTAAACCACTTAATCCATATGGTCGATCCAAAAATGAATTTGACAAATGGATTTTTCAACAGAAAGAGACTCCTCCTTTCTTTGCCGGATTGAAATTCTTTAACGTCTATGGTCCGAATGAGTATCACAAAGGCAGAATGGCATCAGTTATTTTAGGCGCTTTCAAACAAATAAATGATACGGGCCGCGTAAAACTTTTTAAGTCACACCGACCAGATTTTGAAGACGGCATGCAACTCAGAGATTTTATCTATGTAAAAGACCTTACCAATGTGGTTCTATGGATGATGGAAAATCAGCCGGAAAACGGGATATATAACCTTGGAACAGGAACCGCCAGAAGCTTCCTGGATCTGGCAAATGCCACTTTTAAAAGTCTGGAAAAGAAATCTGAAATCATATTTATTGATACTCCGGAAGATATTAGAGATAAATATCAGTATTTTACTGAAGCAGATATGAGCAAACTGATAAATGCCGGATACAAAACACCTTTCACCAGGCTTGAAGATGGTGTAAATGATTATGTAAAAAACTATCTTATTAAGGGAGAGTATTACTAATCAAAAGAATTTTCAGCATCTAAAAGCTGTTGCAGCAAAGCCTTAGCTTTAAGCAGAGTTTTTCTGATTTCTTCATTGGACTGTTTTTCATCTGCACCTTCATTTAACACATCTTTTGCGCCCTGAAGAGTATATCCTTCAACCTTTACCAACTTATAAACAGCACGGATCTGATCAATATTATCTTTTGTATAATAACGGCTTCCGCTTTTTGAACGGTGGGGCTTTATCCATTTGCCAAACTCCTTTTCCCAGAATCGGATAAGGGAAGTGTTAACTCCGAACATCTTTGCCACCTCACCAATGGAATAATATAGTTTATCTGCGTTTGTGCTCATTTAATCCATAGATTGAGTTGGGCGAAGAGAGAGTTCCAGCATCTCTTCATACTGCTCCGGTGTAAGGTCATTAAAAAAGAAGTGAATAGGATTTACAGCTCTGTTATTCTTCCTTACCTCATAATGCAAATGCGGTGCGGTAGATTTACCTGTATTACCAACGGTTCCGATAACCTGTCCCCTTTTTACTTTTTGGCCTTTTCTTACTTCAAAAGTGTGCAGATGCGCATACACAGTTTTATAGGAGTATCCATGATCAATAATGAGTGTATTTCCGTATCCGCGCCTGGATCTCCTAATATCCACCACTGTCCCGTCACCGGTAGCAACAATCTCTTTACCAACGGGGGCCGAGAAATCAACTCCATCATGAAATTTACGCACCTTATAGAACGGATCCGTGCGATACCCAAAATAAGAACTAATACGCTTAATATCAATATCACGAACCGGCTGTATCGCAGGGATTCTCCGCAGCATCTCTTCTTTTGTCTTGGCAAGTTCAAAAACCTCATCAAATGACTTGGATTGCACATAAAGCTGACTGTATAACTGATCCATCCTGCGGGTTGTACTAATCATCATCTCACTATTGTCAAACCCGTCAAGGCGTGCATAGCGGTCTACACCACCATATCCGGCTTTCCGTTTTGACTCCTGAACAGGTTCAGCTTCGAAGATTACCCGGTATATATTATCGTCGCGGTCCGAAAGGTCATCAAGCACTTTTTGAGCCTGCTCCATTCGGTCATTCAGAATTGCATATTGAAGCTCCAGATGAGCTATTTCCCGCTGCATCATCCGCTCTTTGGGAGAACTAAAAAACGTATATGCCACAAAAAGTAACAATACTGCAAGCACCAAACCTGATATTATTGATATTATGCTTCTGCGCAGCCGGTCGCGGAACGTCAGCTTAACTTCTTCAACAGTAAAAGATTCGGGATTAAAATGATATTTGACCTTCGCCATTATTTAACTTGTCAAAATTGCATTATGTATATGCAAAAGTAACAAATTGGATTAAATTTGCAATTTTGCTGTAAAAGTGAAATTTGATGATTACAACTTGAAAACAATAATATGAAAGCTTCAGAAGTCAGAAAAACATTTCTCGATTTTTTCCAAACAAAAAACCATGAGATTGTATGCTCATCTCCCATGGTAGTTAAGGATGACCCTACATTGATGTTTATCAATGCCGGAATGAATCAGTTTAAAGATATTTTCCTTGGAAATAAACCGGCGAAGTTCCCACGTGCCGCAGATACACAAAAGTGTCTTCGCGTATCAGGTAAACACAATGACCTGGAGGAAGTTGGTCGCGACACTTACCACCATACAATGTTTGAAATGCTTGGAAACTGGTCGTTTGGTGACTATTTCAAAAAAGAAGCTATTGAATGGGCATGGGAACTACTCACCGAAGTCTATAAAATCAATAAAGAAAATCTTTATGTCACAGTATTTGGCGGAGATAAAGATGAGAACCTTGAGATCGATCATGAAGCTTTTGAATTGTGGAAGAGTATTATCCCGGAAAACAGAATTCTTTACGGATCTAAAAAAGACAATTTTTGGGAAATGGGCGAAACCGGTCCCTGTGGCCCTTGTTCTGAAATCCATATTGACATAAGAAACGACGATGAGAAAGCAAAAATACCAGGAAAAGAACTCGTCAATAAAGACCATCCACAGGTAATTGAGATCTGGAACCTTGTGTTTATGGAATTCAACAGAATGGCCAATGGTTCTCTGGTATCACTTCCTGCCAAACATGTGGATACAGGAATGGGGTTTGAACGCCTTTGTATGGTGCTGCAAAAAAAACAAAGTAATTACGACACTGATGTTTTCCAGCCCATGATTCAGAAAATTAGTGAAATCGTTGAGATTCCTTACGGCAAAAATGAGCAGACTGATATCGCTATGCGCGTTATCGCTGACCATACAAGAGCAATAACCTTTGCCATAACCGATGGCCAGCTTCCTTCCAACACCGGAGCAGGATATGTAATTCGAAGGATTCTTAGGCGGGCCGTAAGATATGCTTATACCTTCCTCGATCAAAAAGATCCTACAATCTATAAACTCATTGATACTCTCGCAGGACAGTTTATCGATATCTTCCCTGAAGTTGAAAAGCAAAAGGAGATCATCACAAAGGTTATTATGGAAGAAGAGTCATCTTTCCTCAGAACCCTTGCCAATGGAATCCAGCGATTTAACCAATATCTGGAAAGTAATAAAGATGTTGAAGTTATAGATGGGGCTTTTGCTTTTGAACTTTTTGATACATACGGATTCCCCCTCGACCTGACTGCACTAATTGCCGAAGAACATCAAAAAACTGTTGATGAAGCAGAATTTCAGAAACGACTGATGCAACAAAAAGAACGCTCAAGAAAAGCCGCTTCTATAAATACTGACGACTGGGTGGTTCTTGATGAAAAAGATACTAAAGAAGAGTTTATCGGCTACGATCACACTGAGGCCAGGGTGCACATTACCAGGTACAGGAAAGTCACAGCAAAAAACAAAACCATGTATCAACTGGTGTTTAATTACACTCCTTTCTATGCAGAAAGCGGCGGTCAAATTGGTGATACCGGATATATTGAAGCCGACAACAAGAAAACATATATAATCGATACAAAAAAAGAAAATGATCTGATAATCCATTTCGCAAAAGAGATGCCCTCAGATCCAAAAGCAAACTTTCATGCAGTAGTTGACAGTGAAAGAAGAGAAAATATAAAACGTAACCATACTGCAACACATTTGCTTCATCACGCACTCAGAAGAGTACTTGGTGAGCATGTTGGACAAAAAGGATCTTTTGTTGGCCCTGACTATCTGCGATTTGATTTTTCCCATTTTGGCAAAATGACTCCGGAAGAGATAAAACAAATTGAACATATTGTAAATACAGAAATCCGGAAAAACCATCCTCTAAACGAGAAAAGAGCTGTTCCTATGGAAGAAGCCCGTGAAATGGGTGCTCTTGCTTTATTTGGGGAAAAATACGGCGATTTGGTGCGTGTAATAAATTTCGGTAACTCAACTGAGCTCTGCGGAGGCACGCATGTTAATTCAACTGGAAATATCGGTATAATCAAAATAACTTCAGAAGGAGCAATTGCGGCAGGTATAAGAAGGATTGAAGCTCTTACAGGCACTAAAGCCGAAGAGTACCTTAACAATATGACAGAAACAGTGATGCAGGCAAAAGCAATTCTGAAAAACCAAAACGATATTATTAAAGGTATTGAAATGCTTCAGGAAGCAAATCATGAGCTGCAAAAAGAGATTGAAATACTTAAAAAAGAAAAAGCAGCGAATGTGCGTAATAATATACTATCGCAAGTGACAGATACCGGAAAGTATAATCTTCTCGCTACCGAGGTAGAACTTGATGCCTCCACTATGAAGGATCTTGCCTTCCAGCTCAAAGGACAAATCTCAAACTTTGTAATAGTGCTGGGAACAAAAGCTGAAGGGAAAGCCGGTTTACTTGTAATGATTGATGAAGAAACTGCCAGGGATAATAAACTTAACGCCGGAGCCATTATTCGTGAACTGGCCAAAGAGATAAAAGGTGGCGGAGGCGGACAGCCACACTTTGCAAGCGCCGGAGGTAAAAACCCTGAAGGGATACCTGCAGCCATAGAAAAAGCCAAAGAACTACTCGCATAAGTTTATTCGAATCAAAACTTTTTTCCCCGCTGTCCGTTTAGGATTTGGAAGAAAAAAGAATGAGCAAGCAAAATTATTCCATAAGTGACCTGGAAAGAATGACCGGGATTAAAGCGCACACCATTAGAATATGGGAGAAGCGCTACGGGATAATTGAACCTCACCGAACAGATACCAACATCAGGTATTATAGTGATAACGACCTTAAGAAACTTCTGAATATCTCCATCCTTAATAATTCAGGCTGGAAAATATCTCATATCGCCGAACTTTCCAATGAAGAGATAAATTCGGAAGTCTTAAAACTTGCATCCCAAAGCCAGGAAGCGGAGAGCATCATTGAAACCATGCTTCATGCTACACTTGAACTGGATTCGGTGCTTTTCAATAAAGCAATAACCAACGCAGTTATTGCACACGGTTTTGAAAATGCATTTCATAAAGTCTTTTTTCCTTTTTATCAAAAAGTACGTCTTCACTGGCTTACCGGCGTTATTTCAGAAGCTCAGCAACATTTTGCAGACTCAATACTTCGACAAAAAGTTATTGTTGCCCTTGATGGTTTAATAATTCCACCAGCTGAAAATGGTAAACGGTTTTTTATCTTTTTGCCTGAAGGGCATTACAATGAGTTGTGCATGCTGTTCTTCGCATACCTTATTCGCAAAAGCGGTCACAAAACAATTTATCTCGGCCAATCAGTTACAAGATCCGCTTTAAGGTCTATTGCAAAGGTAAAACACCCTGATGCACTTATCACAACGTTTACCTCACCTCTCAGCAGTTGTGAAACAGAATCCTACATTAAATCCTTATGTACCGACTTCCCGGTTCAACAAATTTATCTTACCAAATTGCAGGATCCTGAAAACGGGCTCGATTGCCCGCTCAATGTAAAAGTTATTCATTCTGTTGAAGATTTTAAGGCTGATCTGTCAACGAGATACCCTCTGTAACCGGTTTTTCTTTTCATTTTCCATCCAAAATAAACAAATTTCATATTTGACATATATACTATGTTACTCATATTCAATGTATTAACATTTGTTAACATATTTTTTTAATCTTTTTTGTTGTGTGTATTGAATTTTGTTTAACTTTGTAGCTGTAAATGTTAAACAAACGATTTACTCACACTAAAATTTAAGACTATGTCAGAACTTGAATTCAATAATAAGCTCCTTAGCCTGAAAGATAACCTTCAGTTTTTTGCAAATTCCCTTACCTCCAACAGAGAAGAGGCCGAAGACCTTGTTCAGGATACTTTTGTAAAAGCCTTAACAAACAAGGACAAGTTCATGGATAACACAAATCTGAAAGCATGGACTTACACTATTATGAAGAATACCTTCATCAACAACTACAGAAGAAGCCAGAAAGCAAATACTTTTACTGATTCAACAACAGACCAGTATTACATCAATATTCCTCGTAATAACGATGAGGATTCTCCGGAAACAAAAATCTCTGTAAAGGAAATAAGAAAAGCGATTGACAAACTGGAAGACGTTCACAGGCTTCCTTTTGAAATGCATACAAGATGATTTAAATACAAAGAGATTGCTGAAAAGCTGGACCTTTCAATTGGAACAGTAAAAAGCAGAATCTTCTTTACACGGAAAAAATTAATGAAATCTCTTGACGACTACCAGAACTAGTAGTCTCAACATACATACAGTTTATGTAGATTTGGTTTATTTTGTTATAATTAGCGCGACGGCTGTCTCTTCTGGGTTTGGAGGCAGCCGTTTTTTATCATCTGTAGCTTTAGCGAAAGAGGATAAATTCTGATTCAAAAGCCTTCCCGAAAGAAATTAAATCCTGATTCAATCCTTTAGCAAAGGAGTTTTTTAAATCAAAAAAAAACTAACGAAAAAAATTATTTTCTGTGGCGTGTATGATTCAGCATATAGATTGAAACAAACATCACCAAAATGCTTATCCATTGCACATAATCAAGGCGATTTCCATTCACCAGATAATCAAAAAGAATAACGGAAACAGGAAACAGCAATTCGCATATCGTTGAAATCATTGCCTTTACATGACGCAAGCCGTAATAATATAAAAATATGGCTCCGCTTCCTGTTGTAGCGCCTATAATTCCAAACAATAGCCAGGTTCCTGAAGGCGTTTGTCCAAACTGACTCCACCTGTTAAAAACAATCATATATACCAACATGATAACCGTGGTAAAAAGGTATCGGTAAAATGTGGCAGTAGTAAAAGTAAAATTATTGAGCACCCTTTTACTTAAAACTGTGGAAGAACTGAAAGCCAGTGCCGCAAGCAGAGCATAGCCTGCAGCAAGAACAGTATCACCACCTGTATCCAGGTTTGGGGCATTAAGCCCAAAGGTTAGAAAATAGCCGGAAATTATTGCTACAACTGCCCAGATGCCATAATACTTAGAAATCCTCTCCTTTAGGATAATTGCAGCGAGTGCAATACCAAAAACCGGCTGTAGCTTTTGAAGCAGTGCCACTACCGTAAGATCACGAAATCCAACTGTAAAAAGTGCTTTTACAATAAATAATGTCCCCAACGCACCACCCATCAGTGCAACGAGCAGGAAGTTTATAATATCTGACCGTGAAAATGTTTTCCATTTATGAAACTCACGCCGAAGCACAAAACTCATGATTAAAAACGGGAATGCATGCAGCACAAAAACGACGTATCCGGTATCAAGATGCATTCCTGAATCATTTAACAGACGTGGCGTCAGAACAACACCGTCGAGACCCCAAAGTATTGCAGATAAACTTATGGCAACAGCACCAACAACCGACGAACGAAGACCTTTCATGTTATTATCTTTCCTGCAAATGTAGAATAATTTCCTATGGAACCTTAACCTCTGCTTCAATATTAACTACAGCACCATATTGGTTCATTAGCTGGCAATGAACTTCATGGATATTCTCATCCCGAAACCACAACACATCAACAGAATCCCCGTAATACGACGCAATAATACCTCCTGTTACTGACCAGTTTTTTACATTAAAATTATTCTCTGACAAGCTGTAATTACAACGGTCTTGTCTGGCACGACACCTTAAATCACCGATTATACGAACTTCTTCTCCTGCAGTATTTTGATAAAAGAAGCTTCCTGAGCGATCCATAATAGTATCAAAATTTTCATTAAACGATTTATCAGGGTTTAAATGAGGCATATGCCCCATATTTTCAAAAGTAATAAGCTCTGAGTTCCATGATTTCCCTGTGACAACATCATGAATTCCGGCGCTGCCACACATCTCAGGCATAAGCCACTTGTTCCATCGCCCACCGACATTTTCAAATGGCACACCGCAACCATAAGGCACAATCCTGTCACTGTCGCCATGAAAATGCATAAGCGCAATCTGTTCATCATCGTCAATAATTCCGGTATTATCCACAGCGCCCCACATATTTATCACGGCCTTAACCTTATAATCAGCTATCAGACTATTTCCCGCCGAATCCAACGGACCAAGGTCGTCTTTAAAAATACCACCGGAAACAGCCTCCGGACGCTCATCTTCATCCATAAAAGCCACATTCAATGCTGTAATTGCACCTGCAGAACTACCTGCAAGATAAACGCATTCAGGGTCAATACCATATTCATCACTGTGAGAAGACAAAAAACGCAGTGCCGCACGTGCATCCTGCACAGCTCTGTAGCCGGCACGTTCAACCTCCTTTGAGGATATCCTGAAGCCCATACGATAATTTATGGAGGCCACCACATAACCCTTCCTGACAAAATTATGAGCAAGAGCTATATATGTTGGCTCGCCTTTATCTCCCACATAAAACCCTCCACCATGAATAAGAACCAATAGCGGCCGGCTCTTCAGTGTATCTCCTTCAGGAAGATATACATCCATCAGCAGCGGCAAATCCCTTGTCCGCATTGCCTCTCTCGTTCCCTTTGACAAAATCTCCCAGTAACTCATCTCACCACCATAAAAAGAGGTCCAGTAACCATCTGCTTCACCGTAAACAACATCCTTCTGAATACGCATTTCCGGGAAGAGATCTTTTTCATACCTGCCTTCCAAAACCGGAGTTTTAACCATTCGATAAGGATTAAGCTTCAATGTAACCTCCTTTTTCCCTGCAGGGATTATCCACAAAATCTTTCGCTTCTTTACAATTACGAGTTCCACACCCTCACCAACAGATAAAGATTTAACATCTACTTCACCTTTATGATCAGGTGAAGATAAAAACACTCGTGAATCTGCTTTCAAATAAATTGAAAAAGGCATCCGGGTAACAATAGCTCCTTTATGCTGAATAATATAGTTCCCGGTTAAAGTATCATCCCGGAAATCCACAGCATCAACCCATATGAATTTATCACCAAGAAGTCCTGAAAACTGTTTTCCTTTAAAATCATCCAGAATATTATGTGATGCAGCAGGATCAGAATTAGCTTCATGGTGACAGGAAGTAAAACCCGCCACAAGAATTACGAGAATAAGTAGTCTGAATATTTTCATGGTAATCAATGAGGTTTTCTTTTTCCAAAAGTACATTCTATGGAAGAGAAAAAAAAGTCATACAATAATTTCGTCCATTTATTGTTTTGCATATAGTAATAAATGAAGCCGGTCATAAAATTATTACTTAATGATTTTTTGATCGAAATTGGTTTTATATAAAAAAAATACTATTTTTGCAGCCCCAAATTTTGGAGTTAGAAGCGAATAAGATATAAAAAACAGAGACATGTACTTAACGCCAGAAACAAAGCAAGAAATATTTAAAGAACACGGCAAAGGAGAATTCGACACTGGTTCTGCAGAAGGCCAGATTGCACTGTTCACTTTTAGAATCAAGCATTTAACAGAGCACCTGAAGCAAAACAAGAAGGATCGTGTTACTCAGCGTTCTCTGGTACGTATGGTTGGTAAAAGACGTAGTTTGCTCGATTACCTTAAAAAGAATGACATTGAGCGGTACAGAGCAATCATTAAGAAACTAGGGCTCAGGAAGTAATTTTCCGGCTCATACCTTTCAAAAAAAAGGCAATTCAAAACAAATTGCCTTTTTTTGCATTATATACAAGTAGAAATACATACATAATAAATTTATACGCATGTCAATTCAACCTATTTCCAAATCCTTTGACTTAGGTGACGGAAGACAAGTAACTATCGAGACCGGCAAACTTGCCAAACAGGCCGATGGTAGCGTTGTCGTGAGAGTGGGTAACACCATGTTACTTGCCACCGTTGTAAGTGCAAAAGAAGCAAAAGAACATGTCGATTTCATGCCGCTATCGGTAGACTATCGCGAAAAATACGCAGCTGTAGGACGTTTCCCGGGCGGATTCTTCAAACGCGAATCCAAAGCCTCTGATTACGAGGTACTGATTTCCCGTCTCGTAGACCGTGCTTGTCGTCCCCTTTTCCCGGATGATTTCCACGCTGAAACACAGTTGCTCATTTCCCTGATCTCAGGTGAAAAAGAGACTCTCCCCGATGCATATGCAGCACTTGCAGCATCGGCAGCTCTCACAGTATCTGATATCCCTTTCCACGGCCCAATCTCAGAGGTTCGTGTTTGCCGCATAAACGGTGAATTCATTATCAATCCATCCATCGAACAAATGGAAGAGGCTGACCTTGACCTTATTGTTGCCGCTTCAATGGACAACATTATGATGGTGGAGGGTGAAATGCAAGAGGTCTCCGAAGAGGTGATGATGGAAGCTATGAAAGTAGCTCACGATGCAATCAAAATCCAGTGTCAGGCACAGCTTGAACTCGCAGAAATGGTGAATAAACCAAAACGCGAATATTGTCATGAAACAGCTGATGAAGAACTTGAAAAAGCTGTTTTTGATTTTGCCTATGACAAATGCTATGAGCTTGCCAAAGAGCAAACTGCCGACAAACATCTTCGTTACGAAAAGGTAGATGCTGTAAAAGCGGCATTTATTGAAACACTGCCGGAAGAGGAAGCTGAAGAAAAAGCACCTCTGATCAGTAGATATTTCCATAAAGCACACAAGAAAGCTGTTCGTAACTTCATCCTTGATTCCCGATCACGTATCGACGGTCGTGAGCTGGATGAGATTCGCGATATATGGTGCGAAACTGATTACCTGCCATCAGCGCACGGTTCGGCAGTTTTTACCCGTGGTGAAACACAATCTCTCACAACTATTACCCTCGGCAGCAAGCTGGATCAGCAAACTATCGACGGTGCCGTTGTGGAAAGCAAAGAGAATTTTATCCTTCATTATAACTTCCCTCCATTCTCTACCGGTGAGGTTAAGCCAATGCGTGGCCCCGGTCGCAGAGAAGTAGGTCATGGTAATCTGGCACTCCGTGCGCTCAAGCAGGTATTACCACCTGTTGACGAAAACCCTTATACCATACGTGTGGTATCTGATATCCTTGAATCCAACGGATCATCTTCCATGGCAACTGTTTGCGCCGGTACTCTCGCGCTTATGGATGCCGGTGTGAAAATCAGCAACCCTGTTTCAGGTATTGCAATGGGGCTTATCTCAGATGTTGAGACCGGAAAATATGCCGTTCTCTCTGATATCCTTGGCGATGAAGATCACCTTGGTGATATGGACTTCAAAGTAACCGGAACAGTGAATGGTCTTACTGCCTGCCAGATGGACATCAAGGTAGAGGGCCTCTCCTATGAAGTGCTAACTGAAGCGCTGGAGCAATCCAAGCGTGGCATAATGCACATCCTTGAAAAAATCACTGAAACAATTACAGAACCACGCGATGACTATAAAGACTTTGTGCCCCGTATCGAGAGCATGAAGATCGGAAAAGAGTTTATCGGTGCTGTAATCGGACCCGGTGGTAAAATCATTCAGCAGATTCAGGCAGAGACTGATACTACGATTATGATTGAAGAAGTTGGTAACTTCGGTATAATTGATATCTTCTCACCAAATAAAGAATCTATTGAAGCAGCCAAGGAACGTATTAAGAATATTACAGCTGTCCCTGAAGTAGGTGAAATATATAACGGTAAAGTTAAAAGTATCACTGCTTTTGGTGCCTTTATCGAAATTATTCCCGGTAAAGAAGGCCTGCTCCACGTTTCTGAGATTGCATGGGAACGCATTCAGGATGTTGAAGACGTGCTAAAGGTTGATCAGCAGATTGAAGTGAAGCTTATTGAAGTAGATCAAAAGACCGGCAAACTGCGTCTTTCGCGCAAAGCACTGCTCGAGAAACCCGAAGGTTATAAAGAGCCGGAACGCAGGCCAAGAGGTGATAATCGTCGTCCTTCCAGAGACAATAATCGTCATGGCGGCGGCGACAGAAATGACAGGAATCGAAACAATAATCGTCGATAAACTGTTGTTGTAACACAAGCATCTTATTTCCCGTATAACTTCCTCCCTGAGGGAGTTATACATTAAATCTATATAATTTGTATGAGGCAACTAAAAATTACCAAGCAGGTAACAAACAGGGAGACGGCATCTCTTGACAAATATTTACAGGAGATTGGCAAGGTTGAATTGATTACCGCTGAAGAAGAAGTTGCATTAGCGCAGAGGATCAAACAGGGAGACAGAATTGCATTGGAAAAACTCACCAAGGCAAACCTCCGGTTTGTTGTCTCAGTATCAAAACAGTACCAGAATCAAGGGCTAAGCCTGCCCGACCTCATCAATGAAGGAAACCTGGGACTGATCAAGGCAGCACAACGTTTTGATGAAACAAGGGGATTTAAATTTATCTCCTATGCAGTTTGGTGGATCCGTCAATCAATCCTCCAGGCTTTGGCTGAGCAATCACGGATTGTTCGTTTACCACTGAACAAAATCGGCTCAATCAACAAAATCAACAAAGCGTACGCAAAACTTGAACAGGACCTGGAAAGACCTCCAAATGCTGATGAGATTGCCGCAGAGCTTGATGTACCCGTGGAAGAGGTGAAAGAGAGCCTCAAAAACGCAGGTCGTCACGTATCTATGGATGCTCCTCTGGTTCAGGATGAAGACAACAACCTCTACGATGTGTTGAAATCTGACGACGGTCCCACACCGGAAAAAGAACTGCTTTATGATTCGCTCAAAAAAGAGATTGACAGAGCAGTATCAACGTTAACGCCACGAGAGGCGGATGTGGTACGTTTGTATTTCGGACTTAATCAAACACATCCTATGACCCTGGAAGAGATTGGTGAAAAATTTGACCTTACCCGTGAAAGAGTTCGTCAGATTAAAGAAAAAGCCATCCGACGCCTGAAGCATACTTCAAGAAGTAAAATTCTGAAAACTTATTTAGGGTAGTTTTTTAAGAAACTTTTTTTTACTGGCTGTTCATGAAAATGGACAGCCATTTTTTATGATTCTTAACATTTCCGTAAAACACAAAACCCTTTTATTTAAAGGGCATTTTTATTATTTTTGCACTACTTTTCAGGAATAATCTTTTATCTTCCTGACTTCCAATAACTTATAAATGTAAATTGGGCTATGGTATTGAGCAGCAGAGGACATGAACTATTGCAGGTATTACGAAATGAAAATCCGACATTAAACAGATATTTCACAGAATCAAATAATTACGAAGAATTTCGAGACATACTTAAAGATCATGCACTTAAAATACTTAGTGAGAATCCTAATGCTGTAAAGTACTATAATAAAGAAATTAATACTTGTGAGGGGTATTACAGTATCACATTCCGCGATTATGCTTCCATTAGAATTCTTGATTATATAGATCATGCCGGCAGAACCTTCGAGGACCTGAACCAAAGAGGTGAAACTGAGCTCTCAGATCCTATCAAAATGCTCTGGGATGCCGCAAAAGGCAATTCTGATGATATTTATGATGACTTCTTCGAGGATATGGTTTATCTTTTCCGTCAGCTTGACGGAAGGCTGAAAAGAGAAATCCCAACAAAATCACAAATCCTTGAATGGATGGACAGACATCCTTCAGGACTCGATGAGGAGATTATTAAAATCCGAAAAGAAAACAAAAATCGTATCATTAGAATCATTATTGAAAAAATTGACTCTGGTGAGATCAACGATAAAAAATATTTCTTTACGGATGAGACTGATTTTGAAGCAAAAAAAGCCACAGTAGAAAAGTGGTGGAATGAAAGCGTATTTCATCTTCGCTTTGCAGTCCGCACGCCGGAAATGTTAAATGAACTCCTGGGCGGCACACTGAAACCTGCAATGATTGAACGCCTGAACCGGGCAAAAGACAAAGGAATCCCCTTCTTTGTAAATCCCTATTACCTGCATCTTTTAAATGCAGATTCTCCTGATTTTGCACATAATACAGACCTCGCAATTAAGGCCTATGTCTTTTACAGTGAAGAACTTATTGAAGAGTTTGGACATATTGTGGCATGGGAGAAAGAGGATAAGGTAGAACCCGGCAAGCCTAATGCGGCAGGTTGGATTCTTCCTGGTCACCATACTATTCACCGCCGCTATCCTGAAGTCGCTATCCTCATTCCTGAAACCATGGGTCGTGCGTGCGGAGGGTTATGCAGCTCTTGTCAAAGAATGTATGATTTTCAAAGCGGACACCTTAACTTCAATCTCAACAAGCTGAGACCTGGTGAAACATGGCTTGATAAGCTCCGCAACAGGCTTTCATATTTTGAAAATGATTCACAACTCAGGGATATTCTTATTACGGGTGGTGACGCTCTTATGAGCTCCGACAATTCTTTAAAACAGATTCTTGACGAGCTGTATCAGATGATAAAAAGAAAGAAGGAAGCCAATGATGCCCGCCCGGAAGGAAAAAAGTATGCGGAAATGCTTCGTGTGCGTCTGGGAACAAGGTTGCCCGTATATCTTCCACAGCGAATAACTCCCGAACTGTGTGAAATATTAGGCGATTTCAAAGCCAGAGCATCAAAGCTTGGAGTACGACAGTTCGTAGTCCAGAATCATTTTGAAACAGCAATGGAACTGACGCCTGAAGCTGTGAAAGGTATTAAAATGCTCACTGAAGCAGGATGGATGGTAACCAACCAGCTGGTATTCCTGGCACAGTCGTCCAGAAGAGGACATACTGCAAAACTCAGAAAAGTGCTCAATGACGCAGGCGTGCTGCCGTATTACACGTTTACTGTTAAAGGATATAAAGAGAACTACTGGAACTTTGCCACCAGCGCACGTTCACTGCAGGAGAAAGTTGAAGAAAAGTATATCGGATACGTGGATCAGAAATATTATGATGATCTGAAAGCAATGCCGGATCATCCGGAGAACCTCGTTAATAACATTGTCAAACTCAGGGAAAAAGCAGAAATCCCGTTTATGGCTACCGACCGTAACGTACTCAACATGCCCGGTGTTGGAAAAAGTTCTACTTTCAGAGTTATTGGAATCACAAGGCATGGAAGAAGAATCCTCGAGTTTGAACATGATCATAGCCGTCGCCACAGTCCAATTATCAAGGAGATGGAAAAGGTATATATTATCGAATCAAAAACGATGTCAGAATATATAGGGCAAATTCGTGATTGGGGTGAGGATACTAAGGAATATGAAACTGTCTGGGGATATACTCTCGGCGAGACTGAAAAGGTGATGCCAATCTATCAATATCCGGATTACGATTACGATGCTACAGATGAATTTACCAACCTTGACATTTAAAAAAATCACTTATTTACAATTGTCAAAATATACGGTCTGAATATTTGCCCAAGAATAATTATATCTTTATCCCACATTGCGGCGACACTAACTCCGCTAATCAATTCTCCCGTCTTTTCATCAAAGAGAAGCTGTTTTTCGTTGTTTAAAAAACCATAGACTATTGATGGTGAAAAATTATCAGGATCATTTACATGTTTAATAAATTTCAATTTACTCTTATGACCCGACACAATCATGAGTGAATCATACACAGAAAAGTTATCAGGAGATGGCATACGTGCGAACAGCTCTTTCTTCCCCAATAAATTATTCTGTAGCTTATCATAACGATAAATACGGTTTTCTGTAGCAGCTGAGACATAAACATGGGTCAGGTCTGCCAAAATACCTGCCGGCATACCCAGATGACTTGCCACTACTACCGACCCTCTATTACCATCATGATATACTACACTTCCTCTTTTGAGCATCAGAAAAAGCTCAGGCTTACTCCCTCGTTTTCCTGCATCATTCACAAAATAGAAATCTCCGTCACCGCATACTGTCAAGTCATTGGGTGAGACAAAGGAGGCATCAAAGAAGAGCGTATCATATACCAGAGTTTCACCATTAATTATATACCTGATAACAGGATGAAAACCACGCTCATCGTCATGGCTGATCACATAAAGAAACGGAGTATCATTTACAATCCTGAAATCGATACCATGAGGTCTAAAGAATAATGAATCCGGTTCATATAAACGGTTCATAATTTTAACCACTGAGTCAATATCCGAAAGGATTGCTATTTCATTGCTTTGACCGGGATCGTTGGTGCGGTTTGCACATGAGATAAAAAGGCAGGATTTTTCACCAATTTTGCCTAAAACAATATCTTCAGGACCACCGGGAACAGCAATTTTATTGCATTGCACTTCACCAGTGTCAAAATCGTATTTTGTATTTACATCCGGGATTTGTGCATAATTAGTCTGAAAGGCAAAACCAAAAAAAATAAGGCACCAGATAATATTCTTACTGATGGATATCAATTTACAAATTCATTAATCAGCACCATTGTAAGATTTGGTGATCCCGGAGGGCCACTGTTTCCCTGATATTTTACCATTTTAAAATCGTCTTTCCGATACCAGTAATATCCGGACCAAAAATGTTTTAACAATCCTGTAAGTGTGATTTTTACCTTCACAACATCATGCAGACTGTTCTCATACATAATCCGCTCCTCTTCCATAACTTTTGCCTGCATATTCAGTATTGAAAAGTTATCAGGACGAATAAGAGAAAAAGTAAGTTCATCTTTACCAGTGGCAAGCATATTGGAAGCTGCCCATCCAATATTCTGATACCAGGGATATTTACTTTTTGAGATTTTGGTATTTATATTATCTCCGTCTTTCTTACCGCGGATAAAAATCTCAGAGCCTGAATCACTAAAAAGAAGATGATCGCTATTATTCTGTTTCATATCCATGGTACGGATAGTAAAATCAGGGTTGCACTCGTATGAATAGCTTGTACCAAGCAGGGTTGACTCGAGAAGTATTATATTTTCTTTATGCATTACCCGCCACTCCACGCTATCAGAAATCTCTCCGTCGGATACTACCTGATAAACATACGTCATGCTATCCTGAGCAAATAAAAAAAGTGTACTAATGGATAATACAATACCCAAAAAAATGTGTTTGATTTTCACAGTCGCTTTCCTTTGGCTGTTAATCTTTTTAACTGTCAGATGCAAAAATAGGAAAATAAAGGAAACAGCTTGCTTTTATAGAAATGTTATTCCACTGTCTGACATATTTTTAATTCTGGCCAGAGAGAATACATTTATTCCGGCATCCCGAACCAGTTTGCCTCCATCCTGGAATGATTTTTCAATCACGATTCCTGCACCAACCAGAGTTGCACCGGCTTCATGTACTATTCTGGCCATGCCAAGAAGCGCCTGTCCGTTGGCAAGAAAATCATCAATAACAAGTATTTTATCTCCGGGCTTTAGATATTCACGGGAAACAAAAATATTAAACTGTTTCTCATGAGTAAAAGAGTATACATCGGCAGAATATTTATCCTCCGGGTGAGTAATAGATTCGGATTTGCGTGCAAACACCACGGGAACATTAAAGTAGAGCGCTGTAAGTGTAGCTACTGCAATGCCTGAGGCTTCAATGGTAAGAATTTTTGTGATCTCCTGATCCATGAAGTGGTGGTAAAATTCACTGCCAATATTGTCAAGGAGAGTGATATCTAACTGATGGTTCAGGAACTTATCGACTTTTATAACGCTATTATTCAGCACTATACCATCCTTAAGGATTCTTTGCTTTAATTCTTCCATGTGAGTCAGTTTTTGTAAAAATAAAAAAAAGCCCGCATACCAAAATATGCGGGCTGATTTTATAACAATAATTTACTGTTTTATTATTCGTGTAATATACGAATTGAAAATATTGCTGTATTGCATGATATAGATTCCATCTGCCCATTCCCCGGAGCTTATTACTATATCATTTCCATCTGTTATTTCCTGATAAATTAATTCCCCTGTCAATGTGAAGACAGAGATTATTCCTCCAACACCTTTCTGAGGAACTGTAACTGTTATATTTTTTGATGTTGGATTTGGATAAACAGATAATTGTTGAGGCAATGTTAAACCCTCTGCACCAAATGCGACGGTATAATCTTCTGCTTCACCATTTTCAAAATTACCACAATACGGCGGCAGAGTTTTATAGTTTAAAGAAACTCTCATTCTGGAGAATCCTGTAAGACCCGCGGGGACATAAAACGACCCGGAAACTGTTGATTTTGTACCAACAATTGTAAAGACTGTTTCATTGGCATCAGCAAAGTCACCATCAGCATTATAATCAATCCAAACAGCTATTGCTTCACGGCGATCCCGACCAGAGAAACCGGGTACAACAGAGATTGAAGATGTTGCACCGGGCGATAAATTAATCGTTTGGTTTGTAAAATCAGAATATCCACTTGCACCGCTTGTATTTGTAAATCCATCTACACTAACACCGGCTATCCATTCAATATTATAATTAAGCCCCTGAGTAGCACAATAGTCAGTTACCGGATTATCTTCTACAGTAATAAAACCACTCATGGTTTTAGTATCTGATCCAAGGGCATTGCTTACAGTCAGAGATACATCATAAACTCCAACGGTATTATAAGTTACCGCAGGATTTTGCTGTATACTTTCAGACGGTGTACCCCCGGAGAAAGTCCAGTTCCAGTTATCAGGATTACCGATCGATAAATCAGTAAACTGCACTGACTCTCCAATAGAGATAATCGTATTATCAGCTGTAAAATCCGCAACAGGAGGCGGGATAACATTTACAGTTATAAAATTATTAGCAGTTTTAGTATCAGACCCTGCTTCATTTGTAACCGTTAGTGCTACTGTATAAGTTCCTGCTGTAGCATATGTTACAGAAGGGTTTTGTGTAGTTGATGTTGCAGGAGTTCCTCCGTTGAATGTCCAGATCCATGCTGTCGGGTTGTTTATAGACTGATCGATAAAACTCACTGTCTCACCTTCATAGATTTCAGTCTGATTTGCAGAGAAATCAGCAGTTGGAGGTTCTGGTACAGGAACACCAATAATAACAGTATAATCTTCAACCTCACCATTGGCGAATATCTCACATGATGTTGGCGGTGAAGCATATTTCATGCTGATTCGCATCGTCGTTGTTACATCAGTATTCGGCACACTAAAAGTCCCATTAACTTCTGTTTTCTGGCCATCAGCGCTAAATACCAGCTCTCCGGCATCATTAAAGTCTCCATCAACATTCAAATCAATCCAGATGCGCCAGAACTCTCTTCTGTTTCGCTTATTAATCTGAGGAGTAAGAGTAATGTTACATATCTCCCCTGCGTCAAGGCTTATCTCCTGAGCGGTAAAATCTGAATAGTAAGAACCACCTGAAGCAAAAGAGAAGGTATTAAAGACAATATTCCTGATATATTCAGTATCATAGCTCTGGCTTCTGGAATCACAATAGTTAACAGAACCATCGCTAACAGTAATATACCCGGATTTGGTCTCCATATCTGTTCCACCGGCATTGGAAACAGTTAAACTTACATCATATAAACCGGGAGTGTCATAAAGAACAGAAGGGTTCTCCAAAGTACTGTTTGCAGGTGTACCTCCGGCAAAGGTCCAGTTCCAGCTTGTCGGGTTGTTAACAGAGAGGTCTGTAAACTGAACTGACTCACCAAAAAGAATATAGGTATTATCTGATGTAAAGTCAGCCGTTGGTGGAACAACGTTTACGGTGATATAATCGGTAACCGTTTTAGTGTCAGAGCCAGCATCATTGGTAGCCGTAAGTGCCACGGTATAGGTTCCTGCAGCAGCATAACTTACTGAAGGATTCTGCGCTGTTGAAGTAGCCGGTGTACCTCCTGTAAATGTCCAGCTCCACGAAGTCGGACTATTTTGCGACAGATCTGAGAAGTTTACAGTCTCACCTTCAAAGATTGTTACAGGTGTGCCGGAAAAATCTGCTACCGGAATAACAGCAGGTCCTGATACCACAGTTGTTTGTGCAATATATGGTTCATAGTTTCTTTGAGAAATTGTCACAGTAATTACAGTATTATCTGCCTGATTTGGGAAAGTTATTGTTCCATTACCACCTGATAGCACAGTTTCTCCTATAAGAACACCGTTGGCCATTGCAGTTGCCAACCCGTCGGCACAGGTACTGCCTGTTATTTGTATTGAAGTGGGATCACAGTTTGTCTGAACTGTTGCAGCAATAGCCTGAGGCTGCGCTGTCCATATCTTCATTGCAGGATCACCGAAGTAGTGATATAGTTCGAAAGTATACTGGTTAAAGCCCCATGTTTCAACCATACGTATGAGTGCCTGATTGAGCACATCACCCATAGTTACGATATCACCGTGAGGAGAAAGGTTTGGATTGGAAACGCCACCTGAACCAAAGTTTGGAATCAGACCCGGATCAGACCATATTGCATCAATAGCTCCAAGAGAAAAACCATCATTATATCCGGAATAACTGTATTGTGCGGCAGCAATAACGCCAACAGCACCACCGGCATCATGACGAAGGAATTTCTCCGCAAAACACTCTGTCTGATAGAATTCACCGGTATGACAGTTTATACTAAAGAGCACCGGCAGCTTATTACCATTAGTGAGTGTATTAATACTGGAGGTTACAAAGTATGGTGATGCCCAGCCAACACCACCTGTATAACCATGATCTCTGTGGAAGACATAAAATTTTCCCGAGTTTATGGCGTTGGTAATATCTGACGCGCCACCATCCCATGCGAAGCCGGGTTTAAGAAGCTCTGCCGGCAAGGCTTCACCATTGCTGTAATATCCATTATTGTAATGTGTTGGATATGTACTTGATTCTGTATCATAAATACGCTGAACAGTATAGCCCTGCGCCATTGTATAGTTACGAATATCTTCAGAAGTATGTGTAAAACGTCGCTCGGCCCATCCATCACCATTATCATCCTGGAAATAGGCACAGTTCAAACCATTTTGATAGAATGAAGCATCAGCAACAGGATTCTTTTCGTAATTAATTATTTTTTGAACCACAGTATTGGCCTGATCTGCTGATGTTACGGAAATACGACCGAAAGCCATATCTGCATAATAGTCATATGTTCCATCCATACAGGCATAATAGTGATCTGAGGCATAGGTTTCATTTGATGGATTCTTTAAAAGTTCACCGGGAACAGGATAAGTACCGCTATGATCGCCAAAAATCACAAAGTAGGATGGCTTGGGAGTCCAGCTGGCATAACGGGTCTGAATAGCATCTTTTACCTGTGCAGAAGTCCATGAAGACTGAGAAACGACCTCTACCGTGTACCCAAGCTGTTGCTTCCACTCAGCAAGATCATTGGCAGCATCAATAAATGCGCTATGGGTAATAATAATATAATCCTTTGCATCAGATTTAACATCTGAAGGGTCGATACCTTTTGGTACAGACCGGGCATTGGCAATAAAGCCTCTAAGTTCACTGTTTACCGCCTCGGTATTCATTTCGCAGGAATACACAGCTGAGGGAGGGAAAACAATCTGGTAGACAATACGTGAGTAAACCCTTATTTTTCCTGTAACAGGGTTAAACTGAACGGGAATGGTTTGAACCAGGCCAAGCCGGGCACCTTTATAAACCTGCACATCCTTTATTGAAACAACAGCCTCCGGAAAGAATGCATCATTTTGATAAATGGCTTCGTCAGCATAGAATTCAGGGTTTGGGGCGCCATATGTATCCACAGCAGGCTCCAGGGCCGGATATATCATATATCCGTCCATTTCGGTAAACTCAGCATCGACTATAGTAACCGAGGGTGTCACATGGTCGGGAAGAAGCAGGTGATCGATACGTGATGGCAGATTTGGTTTTCCAACCTCCTCCAGATGGGCAAAGCCACCGATGGTTAAAGTTTGCCAATCCATACTCTGCTCCTCAATGGTAGCTTTTCCGGCATTTTCAAACTCATAAGTAACCTGAATAATTCCGGGTTGACTATCTTCAACCAGCCTGTCAGGGATTGTCAATTCGGTTGATGTTACATTTTCTGCAAATGAAATCAACTCCTGTGCAGTTAGTGTGGTAAATCCTGCCAGTAGAAATAGCACAAATAACCATTTTGATGTACGTACAACATGTCGCATAATGTGTAGATTTTAGTTAATAAACATTTTGGGCTGGTTAATATCTGTTAAAAATACAACATTCATTAAAAATACACAAAGGCAGACATAATAAAATCAATCATTATTAATCCCTATCTTTGTAAAAAGCTTCTAATCAACGTATGAACATTTTTGAAAATTTCCACCTGACTTTTATGCTGGCAGCAGAGATATTACTGGCAGTATTGGTATTGCTCACCATAATAATCGGCCTGCAAAAGATCAAACGTAAAGAGCTGGTAATAAAAATCTTCAGCCAAAAGGGGGCGCACTATTTTGCCAGGGCATTGCAATTCTTTGCAGTTTTATGGTTTGCAGGGTTTGTAGCCAATCTCACAGGAATTCCATTAGGAGAATACCTTAAAGAGCCATTCATTGAATCAAATCACGTTAGAATAACACCGTACACGTTAATACTGATTGTCAGCGAATTGATTTTCGTATTGATAATCAGACAGCTGATTTTGTATCTCATAAGGGTTTGGCAACAAAGCAAGGAACTTAAACCATCACAAATGCGCACGCTCCTCACTGTTCTTGACATATTGCTGTGGGGTGGTGCAATATTGATTACACTTAGCGTGATGCATCTTCCTGTAAAGACGCTGTTTGCTTTTCCTCTGATTACCTTTAAGGATAATAATACGCTAACCGTAGGAAATGTGATTTCCATAATCCTGGTTTTCTCACTAACAAACTGGTTTTTATCAGTTTTACAGGAGATATTCCTTAATATCGGGCAGCGTGACCCGGAATCACGCCCCCGAAGAAAAACCATGTTTACGGTTTTTAAATACCTGGTCTGGGTATTGATAATTATACTCTCACTTGAAACTATGGGGGTAAAAATATCTGTTTTGGTTGCATCCTCAGCAGCGCTTTTTGTGGGTATTGGTTTGGGTATTCAGGACATCTTTAAGGATCTCATATCAGGTGTTTTTCTTCATTTTGAAAAAAACTTAACCCAAGGTGATGTGATTGAAAGCAAAGGGATCGTCGGGGAGGTAAAAGAGATGGGGCTCAGGACTACAAAAATCATGACCAGAGATAATATCTTTATGATGATTCCTAATCATCAGTTTATTTCAGAGCCTATTATAAACTGGAGTCACGCCAACCAGAATACCCGTTTTAATGTTGAAGTCGGGGTGGCTTATGGCTCTGACGTTCACAAAGTAGAAGAGATATTACTAAAGTGTGCTTCCGGGCATAAAAAGATCGCAAATTCTCCAAAACCTTTTGTTCGGTTTTTGAACTTCGGTAACTCATCGCTCGATTTTCAACTGTTTTTCTGGACCGAAAAGACCTTCATTGTTGAAAACATAAAGAGTGATATCCGGTTTTTGATTTATCAGGCTTTTGCAGAAAATGGCATTCAGATTCCATTTCCTCAGCAGGATGTTTATATTAAAGAATTCACAAAACCTGAAGGAGCGCAGAAAACATGAAACATATAGTTATCACAGGTGGCTCCAGGGGTATCGGATTTGGCCTGTTATGCTCATTTCTTGAGCTGGGTCATAAAGTCACATTTAGCGGAACATCAATTGGTAGTGTTTCTGCTGCCATTGATAAAATAGCTGATCAATTTCCTAAAGACAGCATAAATGGTGTAGTCTGCGATGTTAGAAACACAGATGACATATCATCTCTGTGGGAAAAAGCAGCACAGTTCTCACCAATAGACATCTGGATTAATAATGCAGGTATAACCCAGCCGGACCTGCCTCTCAGCGTCCTGGACAAGGATGCCATACACGATTTGATAAGCATTAATATTGAGGGATTAATACAATCCACTGTATTTGTTTATAATCAAATGCTGAAACAGGGATTTGGCACCATTTTCAACATGGAAGGTTTTGGCAGTGATAATCGCAAGATGAAGAATATCGGCCTTTACGGGATGTCAAAGAAAGCAGTTCGGTACTATACAGAATCTTTTGTTCTTGAGACCAAAAACAGTCCTGTCAATTTATGCTTTCTGAGCCCGGGAATGGTAATAACAGACCTGCTGTTAAAAGAATACCGAGATGATCCG
>PKSY01000205.1 GCA_002869405.1 Marinilabiliales bacterium | reverse complement strand
GCGGTTGAGATATTATTAGGTAATTGAAAAACAATATCACCTTGATCCATGCCGGGCCACGATGAATCGATGGCTCTCCGGAATTATTCTTCATGGTTGTAACAAATGTTACAGACTGCCTCATTCTGCAAGCATACATTTGCTGTGAACTTAAAAATTATTCACTATGTCAATGTTTTGTTTTCAATGTCAGGAAGCAGCCAAAGGAACAGGCTGTACAATAAAAGGAGTTTGTGGTAAATCCGATGATGTTGCCAACCTCCAGGATCTTTTGGTTTTTGTTGCCAAAGGTGTTTCCACCTACGCAATGATAGCCGGAGAAAATAACCTCAGCACAAAAGAGGCCGACAAATTTGTAATGGAAGCGCTTTTCACTACCATCACCAATGCGAACTTCGACCGTGATGCAGTAATTGCGAAAATCCGTGAAGGCTATGCTGTTCGTAAGATTACACGCAATCGTCTGGAAAGCAATGGTGTTTCTATTCCTGCTGACCTTCACAGCTGTACAACCTGGGAGAGCGACTCAGTGGAGGAGATGGAGCAAAAGGCTGCGCTCATCGGCATCCTCTCTATCGGAAATGAAGATATCCGCTCCCTCAAAGAGCTTCTGACTTACGGCCTGAAAGGTATGGCTGCTTATGGAGAACATGCCATGAACCTGAACTACTTCAATGACTCTATCTATGCTTTCCTTCACAAAGGAATGGTAGCGACCACAAATAATGATATCACTGCTGATGAACTCGTTGGTCTGGTACTCGAATGTGGTAAGAATGGCGTTGATGTGATGGCACTGCTCGATAAGGCAAACACTGAAACCTATGGAAATCCTGAAATTACAGAGGTAAACCTTGGCGTGCGTAATAACCCGGCAATTCTTATCTCCGGTCACGACCTGAAAGATATGGAGGAGCTTCTGGAGCAAACAGATGGTACAGGTGTTGATGTGTATACACATTCGGAGATGCTGCCGGCAAACTACTATCCAAAATTCAAGAAGTATGAGCATTTCATTGGCAACTATGGTAATGCATGGTGGAAGCAGAAAGAGGAATTTGAAAGCTTTAACGGCCCGGTCCTCTTTACCACAAACTGTATTGTGCCTCCCAAAGAATCATACATAGACCGTATCTATACTACAGGTTCATCAGGATTTGCCGGTTGCACGCATATTGCCGACCGCAAAGAGGGCGGAAAAAAGGATTTCTCTGCGATTATTGAGCATGCGAAGCGCTGTGCTCCACCAACAGAGATTGAGACAGGAACCTTAGTAGGTGGTTTTGCACACAATCAGGTGATGCAGCTCGCTGATAAAGTGGTAGATGCTGTTAAGAGTGGTGCAATCCGCAAGTTCTTTGTGATGGCAGGTTGCGACGGACGCATGAAGAGCCGCGACTATTACACAGAATTCGCTGACAACCTACCCAAAGACACCGTAATTCTCACAGCAGGATGTGCAAAGTATCGTTACAATAAACTGCCTCTCGGGGATATCGGCGGTATTCCAAGAGTGCTTGACGCAGGTCAGTGTAACGACTCCTATAGTCTGGCGGTAATCGCTCTCAAGTTGAAAGAGGTATTTGAGCTGAACGACATCAATGAGCTGCCAATTGCCTATAACATTGCCTGGTACGAGCAGAAAGCGGTAATCGTTTTACTGGCGCTTCTTTCACTTGGCGTGAAAAATATTCACCTCGGACCGACTCTTCCGGCATTCCTTTCGCCAAATGTGGCTAATGTGCTTGTTGAAAACTTCGGTATCGCCGGAATCGGAACTGTGGACGAAGACATGAAAATCTTCCTCAGTTAGTAAAAATGTAATTAGTGGTGCAGGGAACTGTCGGGCCGGTGATGATTTTTTCGTTACCGGCCTTTTTTAAAATAAAACCGTATTTTTGCAAAAACAGATTCCTCCTATGCTTATTATTGGTATTGCCGGTGGCTCCGGAAGCGGAAAAACTACGGTTGTCAGAGAAATTGTCAAGAAACTGCCTAAAGATGCTGTGGCAGTAATATCACAGGATTCCTATTACCGTGACAAAGGACATCTCTCGGCTGAAGAGAAAAAGAACATCAACTTCGACCATCCGTCGTCCATTGAGTTCAGGTTGTTAAACCAGCATCTTGATGAGCTTTGCGAAGGAAAGGAGATACAACGACCCATATATTCCTACGTAACCTGCGCTCGCTCAAAAGAGACTCAACCATTGTCACCAAAGCGTGTAATTATTGTGGAGGGAATTCTGATCCTCACCAACCCGAGTTTGCGAAAGCGCCTGGATGTGAAAGTTTATGTGGATGCAGATCCCGACGACCGTTTGATGCGCATTATTCAGCGCGATATTCAGGAGCGCGGCAGAAGCTATGGCGAAGTTCTGACACATTATGAGAAGTGGGTGAAGCCCATGCACCTGACGTTTATAGAACCCACAAAGCGTTATGCAGATATCATCGTACCACAGGGCGGTGCCAATAAAATTGCCATCGACATTTTATCATCAAGAATTAAGGAAAAATTGTCGGAATAATACGATTACAATTCATCACGCTTTACCTTATAAGTGCGTTTTTTCCAATATACCTTGAAACGATCGAAATTGCGACCAACCCACTCGGAGGGTAATTTATCTACTATCCAGGTCATCAGTCTGGTGCGCAGAATGGCATAAATCAATTGCAGCACTGATTCAAAAACCTTACGGCCGAACTTGATATTTTCCGGTTTTGGGAGATTGTATTCGGGTTTATGACGTTTTCTGTCGATGCGAATAAATGCACCGCGTTTTTTATTGTCGAACATGTGGGAGTGCATCTTCACAGCCTCGTCTTCGGTTTGCGGGATAAGGTCGATAAGGCCCTCTTCTTTCATGCTGTGCAGCAGTTCCGTGCCTTTTTCCGACCTGCTCACTACAATGGAGAATCCTTTTCCCCGCTCTTCATAAACCGGCGCCCAGGCATCACCCACAGAAATATCTGCAAACTCGTTGCTGCCATCCACACAATACCAGCATCGCTTCATGATATGGAATGGGATAAGATAGTTAGCAAAGAACTTTCGCAGTTCCATGACCTTGCCGTCTTTCATCTCTACGCGCATATGTCCGGGCCATTCGCCTTCGCGGAATTTAAGATCTGTGATTTGTGTGTGATCTTTTGCACCGTGCGCCCTCAGAAAGCTGGTAACGCTGGAGAAGTGCAAATTCAGGCCGCAGTAGGGGGCCACGATATACTCTATATTGCGAACCGCAGGGTCGTTGGCAGCCTGTAGTTTTCGGATGCTGTGCACCTGACAGGGTAGCCCCACATAGGCCAGCCTGCCTTCAAACTTCTCCATCTCTGCCAGCAACTCATTGTTACTGCTTATGGTATATTTCGATTGCGTTCCACGAAGTATCTCTTCTTTTGATGTTGCGATATAGGGCTTATTATGCCACGGCTCCTTTTCATCCATGCCCAGCACTACGGCACCGTCAATTTTCCCTTTTTCCAGAAGGTAAAGCAGAGTGGTAGTGATTACACCCGCAGAACCGGCAGCGCGACGAACAGCAAAGTCAGTGGCATAGCCGATGTTCAGCTCACGGTAAGCACCAAGGTAAGGGTGCACATAATCATTTTCAGGAAAACTTGTTTTGGTAAGCTCCGGCCAGTTGACCTCTTTTCCGCTGCAGGCCTTCCAGATTCGATCTGCCTCTTCATCAGTGAGCTTTTCATGTATCACCGGAAGATACTTTCCGGTCTTATCCTCAAAAGTAATCTTGCCGTCCGACAACCCCACACATGCACCACAACGGGTACACAATCCCTTATCAATAACCTTCTGAAGCTTTACCTGCGACATAATTTAAACTTTAGTTCCCGCAGAAAACGCAAATGATACTGATTAACACGAATATATCTGCGGGAAATCTTTTTACAATTTTATTTCACGAACAAAAGTATAATTTTTACCCTCAGGATCGTGCTTTTTGCTGTTGTATTCAGGAAGCTCGATACGCTCTTCCGGCACGAATAGTCCTGCAGAAGCCACATGACGCAAACTGTAATGCGGCGCAGGAACCAAAGTTTCAGGATTAAAAGCGCTTCCGGAAAACTGATCTACAATATTAATAGTATCGGCACCGTTGAATGAAATTTTCCTGTTAAAATTAATTTCGGTCTTAGGGTTTCCAAAAATCATCAGCTTCTTCAGAAAAGGAATGAGTCTGTTGCCAAAAGTTTTGCTGAGCACTCTCAGCCCCATATGCCTGACAGGAGAAGATTTCATCCATCCGTGTGCTGTCATATTTCCGGTGATGCTCCACTCATTATCCCCGGTGGCAAGTTTATAATCTTCATCCAACCAGTGAGTTACTGCAAACTTCTCTTTCCCTGTCTTCTGGCGCCAGCCAAAATCAGTATGGGTAATGCCTTTTTTATCAAATACATTTACAATTCCACCTTTGCGGGAATAGATATATAACGACGTCTTTTCCGGGATGTGAATCACTGATATTCCTGCCTCCTCAAAAGTATGATTCAGTCCGGTAGAATATGCAGGTTCCGCGCGCTCTTCTGTTACCTTGTCAAGGTGTAGCAGTGTTCTGAAAAACGACTGTCCCACATAGTGACAGGAGTAACGATCGTCGGTACGGTGGATAAAGTGGTCCGCATTATCCATTCCTTCCAGCATGGTTTCCAGCAGCGATGCAGCCACAGGGCTCTTTTCTGCATAGCGAGTGATACCGTAAGGAACCAGGTAATCAGTGTTCCGGGAGTTTATCATCACCGGAGTTTCACCTGAAACAGACACCATATCTGCGATAAAACGTACTGCTTTATCAATGGCTGTCAGCGCACGTTTGTCCTTGGAAGTTTCATAGATATCCCACAGGCAATCGATGGTAACAGTGAGGTATCCCATATCCGGGCCACCGTATTCCGGGAACCAGCCCTCGTCGGTTTGCTGCGCATAAAACCATTTCAGCCGGTCTTCCAGGGCTTTTGGGTTCACACTTACACCGGGTACCTTTGACGCCAGCACCAGACCGGCAAGTCCTGCGGCTTCCTGGTTCAGCGCCTCCTTTTCAGGATGATCAAGGAGCCATTTTACGGTTTTCTGAATATGAGTCTTTATCTTATCGCAGGGCTCTTTTTCATACTCACGCATGATAAGACCAATGGCATACAGGCTGAATGCGGTTGGAGGATATCCTGCCTCAAAAGGATAATACTCGTTAAAACTGCCGTTTTTAAGTTGTTCCTTACACCAGAACTTTACTGCTCCCTCCTGCCAGAGATCCACATTGCGGTTCTCAAACCAGGGGTTGTCGGGATTGTCATAGTTTTTTATTGCCTGAAGAATCAGCATCCCCTGCTGAAGAATCATGGAGCTGAAGTCACGGATTTTATAATGCCAGTAGTTCCTGTCAAAACTGCCGAAGGTCGGCGAGTCAGCATCCCTGTCGAGTTGTGATAAAATTCTGGGGATATGATTTTTCAGATGACGGTATAAGTATGCTGATGAGAGGGTTTCCATAGCTTATTTTTTACTTTGTAGAAAGAACGACGGCAGCCCGAGCAAGGCCGGTATAACAATACGTAAGATAGTAATTATTCCGATGGCTGCAAGAGTCTCTGTTCCTGCAAAACTGCTGAAATAGCTGATAATCACAGCATCTCTGGGGCCAATGCCTGCAATAGATACCGGTATTGCTCCTGCCAGAAGTGCCAGTGAACATCCGAATCCTACTTCAAAAAATCCCGGATTAATGCCAAACATTCTGAATATGACATAAAACTCCAGAATCTGAACCAGCCAGAGGCCAATGGACATTAGAAGAAAAAGAGGTAACTTATCTTTCAGGTACTCCAGCGATTGCTTTGTGCGATGGTATATGCTATCCTCCTTTTGTTTGCTGACCCATCCCGGGAAAAGACGCTCAAAAAGCCGGAATGCCGCTTTCCGGAAAATAAATACAAACATAAATGCTACAATGATGGAAAGACCGATTATCAGTCCTCCGGTGTGCATCCCGTCCTTTAGTCCGCTCTCCAGACTGATATATACCAGCGATCCCATCATAATCAATACGATGGAGAAGATATCCAGTAATTTCTCCATAAATACCATCACTAATATGGGGCACTGCAGATTATGCTTTCTCATCCATGGAATCCTGACCACCTCGCCCATTTTTCCGGGAATGATAAGATTTGCGCTGTAGCTTCCTACCACGTGATGCCATGAGGTGATAAAAGGAATCTTCACCTTGCCAATCATATGAGTCATGCTATTCCAGCGGAATGTAGCTGTTAACAGCTGAGGAATAAAAAGCCCGAGGAAGATCAGGAACCAGTAACGGTCGGCACTTCCTATTACACGTGTCATCTCCGGGATATCAATATTCCGGTATATGAAAAAGAGAATCACTGCACTGAGAAGCACAGAGATCAGAAGTTTAACCTTTCGGGGTATCTTTTTGAACATAGCCAATGCCGGAGCTATTCCGGGATTATTCAGAATGCGAAATTAATCCTTTTTCTGTAACATCTCATTCTCGATTTTTCGCAGCCTGCTCTGGTTCTCTTCGAGGATTTTACGATTCACGGAGATAAGATCGGCCAATACCGACATAACGATTACCAGCACACCAAGGATGATAAGTATCGATGCCAGGATAAGACTGGGCACGTGAGTGCGGGTGGTATCCATGAAAAACAGGATTATCCAGCGGATGCCAAGACCAGTGCCGAGGATAAAACTGATGATACCGATCCAGCTGAAAAAGCGCGTAGGCTCATAGATGATACCGATGCGAAGGATTGTGGCGATGGAGCGTTTGATATAAGCCCGCATACTTTTAAAGAGGCGCGACGGACGAAGGTCTTCATTCACACTGATGGGAACTGAGGTAATGGCCATATTTTTACGCCCGGCCTGAATAATGGTTTCCAGCGTGTAAGTATAATCATTGAATACGTTCAGATGATATGCAGCCTCTTTGGTGATGGCCCGAAATCCGGATGGAGCATCGGGGATATCGGTGCGTGAGACCTTTCTAACCACCCACGAGCCGAGGTTCTGAAGCTTTTTCTTAATGAAAGAGAAATGTTCAATATTATTAATGGGACGCTCGCCAACCACCAGGTCGGCTTTTCCTTCCAAAATAGGCTGGCAGAGTTTTTCGATATCTTTGGCATTGTACTGATTGTCGGCATCGGTGTTGACGATCACATCAGCGCCGGCTTTCAGACAAGCCTCGAGGCCTGCCATATATCCGCGTGCCAGTCCTTTATTCTTTGTAAATGAGACTATATGATCCACGCCCCACTCCTGAGCAACGCCAACAGTATTATCGGTACTTCCGTCGTTGATAATAAGCACTTCCACTTCATCAAAGCCTTTGACTTTCTTTGGCAGTTCGTCGAGTGCCAGTGCCAGTGTTTCTTCTTCGTTGTAGCAGGGAATCTGGATGATTAGTTTCATGGTTTATTAGTTTTGCCGTAAAGATAGGGTTTTAGTTCTTTTTTTTCATTCTGTGATTGAAAATATACTCAGCATCAAGAAACAACTGTTCTTCCACAGAGATTCCTTTTTCATTAGCTTTTTCAGCAACCTGTGCTAACCATTTCCTGCTTGCCCTGATTTCGTTTTTGATTTTTTGAATCTCCTTTCTACGATATAAAACAGGTTTATCAAGATACCCCTCATCAGCATAGAATGCTATCCTGTTATCAATATATGATTTTAGAGGAACATTTTTTAACGCAGCTTCTTCAGATAGTTCCTCAAGCCACAAAGGGTCCTGATAAATTAATGATTGATAATATTGTTTTATTTCATCTTCTGATGCCTTTGAAAAAACAGCATCAATAAGATAAAGATGATACCTGTATGGGTATTGGTAAAGATTTGACTCTGTACCAACAATCAACACAATATCAGCATTCAGAGATTCTTCAAGAATTTTCTTTGGTGAAACCTTAATATCGGGATCTGTTGTAAAAGGATCATTTGGATAATAATCTCTACAATAATAATAAAACCCAAGATTATTAAACATTTTTTGAATAATATTCT
>PKSY01000178.1 GCA_002869405.1 Marinilabiliales bacterium | reverse complement strand
GACATCCCGATTCTTATTGAACATTACGTCAATATTTTTGCGGGCAGAATGCGGAAAAAAATTGAAGGTATTGATTCCGGCACCATGGATATGCTCAAAAATTACCCTTTCCCGGGAAATGTGCGGGAACTGAGAAACCTCACCGAACGCGCCGTGATCCTTTGCGATACAGGAACCATTAACATCGACCACTTCCCGAATATTAATGACTCAGGAAGCGCTGCAACTCCGAATATTGACTTCCATACAGAAATTTTCGACCTTGAAGAGATTGAAAAACGCACAATTTTGAAAGCACTGGAAAAAGTGGATTACAACAAATCTGCTGCTGCAGAGCTCCTGAATATTAAGTGGAACGCATTGCACAGAAGATTACAAAAATTCAACATCGTGCTTCCGGAATAATACTTTTGCGGTTTAAAATTGGCAAAGCAGAACGGGCTGTGATTTCTTTATGAATCGCAGCCCTGATTTTTAACGGTATATTACTATTTCGCAGCCCGGGCGAATATTCCGCAATGAATATGAGAGCACATTAGACTGATCAATATATAGAAAATCGAGGTTTCTCAGGTTGCCATAGGATGGCGGAATTTCAATTGCCGCACCACAATGTGCCAGATTCAACTCTTTCAAACCCTCAAGGTTTCCAATTTCATACGGTAAATATCTGAGGTTGTTTTTACCGATAATCAGAAACTCCAGACTTTCAAGATTCCCCAGTTGAGGTGGTAATTTGCGAAGCTGATTTCTCGACAGGGAAAGAATTCTGAGGTTTTTCAAATTTCCGATTTCCGGAGGTAGTGAATCCAGGTTGTTACTATCCAGATACAGCTCTTCCAGATTTTCAAGTTCACCTATTGATGCAGGAAGATATTTAATGGCATTGTTTTTCAGCGAAAGCTTTTTTAGTTGCTTCAGATTCCCGATCTCTTCCGGAAGTTCAGTGAGCTTGTTTGAGCTTATCACCAGCTCGGTTAGGCTTGAAAGATTTCCGATTTCCGAAGGAATCACCTCCAGTCTGTTTCTGAAAAGAATAAGCTTTTCCAGATTTTTCAGGTCGCCAATGGAAGCAGGCAGTGATTCAATCGGTGTGTTTGAAATACGGATTCGTTTTGCTTCTTCCGGGTTTGAGAGCGCACTATCCAGATATCCTGTTCCTGTACAGGATACCATAAGAACCACCAGTATCAACGGTATAAACTTTTTCATCAGGTATCAGGTTAGTAATGCAAAGATACAAAATCTAAATACCACTTTGACCATCTTCAAGCATCTCAGTATCAAAACCTAAATTGGCAGCTTTTAACAGCAGGTCATCGAGAAGAACCGGATCCATAATTTTTGTGCGGCTAAGAATCCACAGATATCTCCGTGAAGGATCTCCAACCATTGCCCAGCTATAATCATCCGCAAGCCCGATAATCCAATAATCGCCCCGGAAGGGCCAGAAAAACTGAACTCTCAGTTTAGCGTTGTTGGAGCCCTTTTTCACAAAAGCCTTCCCTTTAATCCGGGTTCTTCCCTTGCTGTCTTCACCCTTTGAGCAGCTGTTAACTACCCTCACATATCTTTTTTCCGTTACCGTATATTCGGCGGTCACATCCATACAACCGCGTTCAAACCTGCTGGGCATTCTTTTAATCTCATACCACAAGCCGCTGTAACGTTCGAGGTCCACCTCCGGAACAACCGGTAGCGCCTGACCATAACTGATTCCTGAAAACACCATAATGAGAGCGATTAGTGTAAGTTTTTTCATTGAGTTGATGTTGGTTACCCACATAAAACAACGCTCAGATAATTATGTTCCTGACTTTGACAATTAATATTTTAAAATTATATAAGTATCACCATATCAAAGATATGTGAAAATTGTATACTTATTTTGGGTGGCGCATTGAAAAAAATAAGGAACACGGTGTTTCACGGAGTACACACAGAGGTCAACGGAGTTTTAGTGCTGCATTATAAACCTAATGCTCCTAATAATCCTGATCCTAACCCTAAGTGTACAGTCTATGCCCAAAATAATTTTCTTGCAATATCATTAAGTGCATACAATGAGGCGCTGTGTTGGTGTTTTTAAATACAATAACCATTGAAAAAGTACCCATTCAATGCTAAAAAGACCTGCTTTCCTCCGTGAGACCCCGTGCTTACTCGGTGAAAATCAGTGTTCCTTAACAAGCAAAAAGTTAAATCCTTTGCATTTGATCAATGATACATGATGTTTGAGTGCATATTTAGGGTGACGTATTGTCGAAGTCAGGATTAGTGTGAGTTTTTTCATTGAGTTGATGTTGGTTACCCACATAAAACAACGCTCAGATAATTATGTTTGTTGAAATCGCTTTATCAATGCTTTTCTGTCGACTTTAAAGGACTGGCTTCTGGGGAATTCGGATAGAAAAACCGGCTCCCTGTCGAGCGGAACATCTTTTCTAAGGTGAATAATAATCTCTTTAACCTTGTTTCTTAATGCTTCAGTCTCTTCTGCTTCAATAATAACTACAGCCCTATTGCCAAGACGCTTATCAGGAACCGGTATCAGTAATACCATTTTCTGTATTTGCTTTTGAAGATCTTTTTCCCATAGAAAAGGATTTATCTTAACACCTCCGCTATTGATAATAAAATCATCACGCCCAACGACGCCCAGCATTCCGTGTTCAGGGATAATACCCAAATCTGTTGTATGCACAATTTTCGGTGCATATTGGGGAGCATTGATGCATATACGACCTGCTGAATCGATCGATGCCTGAACACCGGGAAGCGTACGGTAAAACGCATCCGGATTGATTCCGTTGAGTCGCCGCACTGCAATATGCGAGCAGGTTTCCGTCATACCGTATGTACTGTAAACACGGGAAGATAATTCACCGATCCTTCTGATCAGGTTTTCCGATACCTCAGCACCACCAAGAATAATGGTTTCGATATGCTGACATTGGATGCCGCTTTCAAGAAGGTTCTCAAGCTGCATAGGAACAAATGCCGCAAAAGAGAAATTCACCATAGGTATTTCAGGTGTACCTGATGGAGGAACCACATGAAGGTTCAAAGAGCCTGCCAGCGCACGCAGAATCATCATCTTACCTGCAATATAAGCTGCCGGAAGCGCCAGAAGTATGTTGTTTTCAGGACTCAGGGAGAAAAACGTGTTGGTGCTTTGGGCGGAATGCCACATGTTTTTCTTTAAAAGCTTAATGGCAGATGGCGCCCCGGTGCTCCCGGAAGTCTGTTGAAGAATGTGATCGGAATCACTGTACCAATCTGCTAAAAACCGAAAAACCTCTGCCAAATGAATGGGCATATCCACAGGCATATCAGCAACCATTGCATTGATGTGTTCCGGGGAATATTTTTTCCCGTTTATGCTGATTTCACCTCTCATTTTATCGGTTTATTGAAGATAAATCCCACGCTTCTGAAGGGTCGTAAAATAGCATCTCTCCTTTCAGGGAAATTGGTGAGGGAATATTGTTATGATAAAGATTTCCGAGGCCCAGGCCCTGCGGTACAGTTGATTTGCTTTTCAAGTTCGCGGCAGTCCATTGTGCAATGGCATTTAAGCCGATATTCGATTCCAGTGCTGAAGTTGCCCACCAACCGGCATTATGCGTTCCGGCAACATCTATCCACTCCTCACACGCCTCAAAACCTCCCAGCAAAGAAGGCTTCAGAATCAAAAACGCCGGCTTTAAAAACGCTATAAGTTGTTGCTTTTCGTTTTTATTATAGATGCCGGTGAGCTCTTCATCCAATGCAACGGGAACCTCACAGTTTTTGATAACCTCAGCCATAAGATTATGATTTCCTTTTGCCACAGGCTGTTCAATAGAGTGAACATCAAGTTTCGCAAGGTCGCTCATCATTCCAAATACATTTCCCGCATCAAAGGCTCCGTTGGCATCAACACGCAAGGTAATTACAGAAGAGTCATACTCTTTACGGAGCGCAGTGAGCAGCGATTTTTCAGTTTTCCAGTTCAGCGCACCAATTTTCATTTTTATGGTATGAAAACCTTGTCGCAGTTTTTCTGCAATCCGCTGCTTCATCTCCCGTTCACTGCCCATCCATATGAGTCCGTTGGTAACAATTCCTGATTCTCCTTTGGTGAAAGAGGATGGGAAAAGTACTTTTGATCCGCTGTTTTTCAGGTCTGACAGCGCAGTCTCGAGGGCAAAAGTGATTGACGGAAAATCATGTAAATCAATCTCTTCAGGGTTTGTACCTGCATTAATGATTCCACATACCTCCCGGAGTTTCTCTTCATAGCCCGGAACATCATCAATGCTCAGCCCTGAAAGTATGTTGCATTCGCCGACACCGGAAAGGCGATTCTCCATCCCGCCAAGGAAAAGAAAATAGCTTACTTTATGATGATATACGCCCCGCGAGGTACCTGCAGGGTTAATAAACCGCAAGGTATATTTTCTGTATGTGGCAGAATACCTCATAGTATTTGAGTTATTCCAAAGAAAACTGAAAAGAGAAAAGTGGCCATGGCAAGGCGTTGCAGCTCAGAAATCAGCGCGGCAGGTTCGCCGGCACGCCATACTCTGACTATCCCGCCAAGGAAAACAGGAAGCACTAACAGCCAGAGAAAGTTGTACCAGCCGGAAGCAGAAAAAACAGTGTAAAGGAGGGCCGTAACAAGTCCGGTAATGATAAGAAAAGTATGATACCGCTTTGCAAACCGGGCCCCAAAAATCACCACAATGGTGCGCTTTCCGCTCTCTCTGTCGCTCTCCTCATCACGGAGGTTGTTGAGGTTTAGCACGCCGGTGCTGAAAAGTCCTGTTGAAGTTGCCGGCAGCAGTATTAAAGGGCTGAAAACCTGCGTTTGCATGTAATAGCTTCCCACTACTCCCAGCAGGCCAAAAAAGATAAATACATAGATATCTCCGAAGCCACGGTAGCCGTAAGGGTTTTTTCCCAAAGTATATCGCAGGGCAGCGATTACCGCCAATACTCCAAAACCGGCAAACAGCAACTTATCGAAAAGAGGAGCGCCCCATAAACCTGTGGTAATTAATGCAATACCCGAAATAAACGCGGCTGTGGAGAAGATAATAATCATGGTTTTCATCTCACTGCGGGTAACCATTCCGGTATGTGTAACCCTTTTGGGGCCTACACGGGAAGTATTATCTGCTCCGCTGACTGCATCACCATAGTCATTTGCAAGGTTCGAGAGAATCTGCAGGAGCAGTGTGGTTAGCAGTGTGAGGGCGAGAATATGCCAACGAAAATCACCATCTGCAGCAGCAAGAAAAGTTCCTGTTACCGTACACGAAAATGCCAGTGGCAAAGTTCGCAGACGAAATGCTTTCAGCCATATCTTTACTTTATGCATCAAGGCATTTTAGGGTATTTCTGAAAATCAGGTTTACGTTTTTCCAGGAAAGCCTTTTTACCTTCCTGCGCCTCTTCGGTCATATAATAGAGCATTGTGGCGTTTCCTGCAAGCTCCTGAATACCGGCCTGTCCGTCGAGTTCAGCATTAAGACCTGCCTTTATCATTCTGAGTGCCAGAGGGCTGTGCTCCATCATACGGTGTGCCCATTCTACCACAGTATCTTCAAGTTTTTCCAATGGCACAACAGTATTTACAAGTCCCATTTCAAGGGCTTCCTGCGCAGAGTATTGCTTACAAAGGAACCAAATCTCACGGGCTTTTTTCTGTCCTACCACACGTGCCAGATAGCTTGAACCAAACCCGGCATCAAAGCTTCCGACCTTGGGACCGGTTTGCCCGAAGATAGCGTTTTCACTGGCAATGGAGAGATCGCAAACCACGTGCAACACATGACCACCGCCAATGGCATAACCGTTAACCATGGCAATCACAGGCTTGGGAATACTGCGGATAAGCTTCTGCATATCAAGGATATTCAGCCGTGGCACGCCATCTTTCCCGATATATCCGGCATGACTTTTCACATTCTGATCACCACCGGAGCAAAAGGCCTTGTCGCCCTCACCGGTAATTACCACCACATTGATGTCGGTGCGTTCACGGCAGATTACCATTGCCTCACACATCTCTTTGGTAGTATCGGGAGTAAAAGCATTCCTGTATCTCGGACGGTTTATCGTAATCTTTCCAATACCCCCGAAGTACTCGAACTTAATCTCTTCATACTCCTTTATGGTTGTCCATTCTCTTTTAGTACTCATTGCGATTGATTATATTTTATAGAATTGTTTAAATACTTTTTCATTAATATCTGCAGGCGTAACAATTTCAACGACCACAGGTTTCCCTTTTTTCAGCATTATTGGCATCTCGTCCCTGATCTCTTCTTCCGATTCCCGGCGATAGTATTCCAAACCAAAAGCTAAACTCAGGTTCCGGATACTTACCGGATGTTGGGCTACCTGGAAGGGCTCAAACCACTCATGCTGCGAAGGACCGTCAATAAGCCTGAAAATTCCGCCACCACTGTTATTGATAACAAAAATAATAATGTTTTCCGGCAGGTTTCTGTTCCACATGGCATTGGAGTCGTAAATAAAACTCATATCGCCGATGATGAGAATATTCATCTTTTCAGGATTTGCGGCGCTGACACCTGTTGCAGTGCTGAAACTTCCGTCTATTCCGGAAACTCCGCGATTCCCGTAAACACGCACTGATTTCTTAAAATCAAACATCTGTGCGTATCTTACCACAGAGCCATTTCCCAGGTGCAGATTACAATCCTCAGGAAGGTTTTTCAACAGGAGTTCGAAAACCTTGAGCTCACAGAAAGGAGCTTGCTCCAGATATTCGGTTTTGTTGCGCTGAAGCTGATTGTTTTTCCTTTGCCAGAGGTTAAAATATGTTTGGTCACTATTATCAAAATGGCTCATGAGCTGCTCAATAACAGAAGCCGGGGTTCCGGATATAATCCCTTTTAAATTTCCATAAGTATCTACCTGATCCGGTGCTTCGGAAACTCTCCAGTGATTAAGCTCCGGGTGTTTCTGCATCCAAAGCATCCATCGTTTCGAAACCACATGCCCGCCCGTTGAAATCAGCAGGTCCGGAAGAAATTCTTTTCGCTCATTTTCCTTTATGGATGCAATAACAGGCTCTGTATTGGCAATGACTTCAGGTAAATCAATGTTTGAGATTGCCTCTGCCACAACAACGGCGTTTTTCTCTTGCAGGATTTTCTTCAGCGTTGCTGATAACGCTTCATCCGGACGCTGCTGACCGCACAGAATAAGAATTTTCGATGCGGATCTTACTGCATCCGTAATTTCAGCGGGAAGCTTTGAATCACTTTTTATCTCCTTTCGGAAAGTGGCTTTTCCGGCAGAAGAAGGTGGAAGCACTTCATAAAGTGGTTCACGCACCGGCACATTGATATGAACCGGACCGGGGTGAGGTTCAGTGGAGAGCGACAGTACCCTGCTGACCTCATCAATATTCGAGGATGATAAATTAAGCGACTGCTTAATAAATCCGCTGTATATTTCCTGCTGTGGAATGGTTTGATTTTGCTGGTTGTCGACAAGCTCAACAGGGCGATCGGCGGTAATTACCACCAGCGGCACATGCTGGTAAAAAGCCTCAGCCACCGCCGGAGCAAGGTTGAGCGTTGCTGTTCCCGAGGTGCAGAGTACCACTACCGGAGTTCCTGTTTCCAGGGCTATTCCCATGGCAAAATACCCCGCAACCCTTTCATCGGGGATGCTGTGGCAGGTCATCTCATCGAGCGCAGTAAATCCCTGTATCAGGGGTGCATTCCGCGAACCGGGAGAGATTACCACGTTCCGGATGCCGCACTGGCGGCATAAATCAATAAGATCTGATATATGTTGAAGATGATGAACCATAAAACGCAAGTTAGGCATTTTCGGCGGAAAGGGATGATAAAACCGACAGCATAGTTTCACTTTTCATGGCAGTCTCCTCCCACTCACGAACCGCCACAGAATCGGCAGTAATACCTGCACCCACATAGAGGGCGATTTTATCCTGTAACACCCTGACGCAGCGGAGGTTCACATAAAGCCCCAGAGGAGCATTAATATTTACAGGACCCAAAAAACCGGAATAGTAGCTGCGGTCATGCTGCTCCAGTTGTGTGATAAAAGAAAAGGCGCTCTGCTTTGGCAGCCCGCAAACTGCAGGAGTAGGATGCAGGTCACGGACAAACTCACAGAGGTTTCCGTTCAGATCTGCCCGGGGAATAGAAAATACTGTTTTCAGGTGACACACATTGCCGGCCGGATAGGGTTCAGGACCAAAAGAGCTGTATGGAGCTGAGGTATGACGATTAAGACAGGAGATGATGTGCCTGCTCACCAGTTCCTGCTCCTCACGCTCTTTCCGGTTCCAGGTTTTCAGGTCGAGGTTTTGCTCCGTGGCACTGCGTGTTCCTGCCACTGCAGTGGTAATATACTCATCTTTCTTTGCCAGCAGCAGCGGCTCCGGAGTAGCTCCGCACCAGAGCTGACCGGCAGCATTTATTACATAATTAAACGCATTACTGTATTTCCTGCTCAGCCGCCTGAAAAACTCTCCTGTGGTAAAACTTTCAGGTTTATCTTTTATCAATACTCTTGACAGCACTGCCTTACTCATCCCTCCGGCGTTTATCCTTCTGACAATCTCCTCTACCTGTTGTTCAAACTCCTGCTTACCGGCCTGATAAAAATCATCTTCCTCCTTCGAATAATTCCTCTTTTGATCGTCGGATTCCGGTATCTCAAAATAAGTATCAGACTCCCGGTATATCAGGTCTGCTTTAATAAAAACCGGTTTTTCACTCTTCTCTGAAAAGGGATAAAATATAAACCCTTTCTGTGATGAGAAGCAGCTTTTCAGGTCAAAGGGAATTTCATCAATACTATTCTGAATTATCAGCGTACCTTCATTATCTGCCGGGGATTTCCATGCAGCGAATGATAGGTTTTTCTTTACACAAAGATCAATGGCTTCGTAAAAATTCATGTTATTTCTTCTTCACGATTGCAATAGAAACACGGGCGGTGGAAATTAGTTTACCGTTTTCTGAAGTGATGTCAATATTCCATACATGGGAAGATTTTCCGTGGTGGATTAAAACAGCTTCGGCAAACACACTTCCGGAGCGTGCCGTGTTGAGATGATTTCCTGACACCTGCACGCCAAAAACATGATATTCGTCGGTGTTGGTCATGGCCGCAGAGCCGATACTTGCGACTGTTTCGGCAAGCGCCAGCGAAGCTCCGCCATGCAGGAAACCCATCGGTTGAATATTTCGCTCATCAACAGGCATAGAGGCTGTTAAGAGGCCTTCTTTGTATGTCAGAATCTTAATTCCCAGGTGGCTCACCATGGTATTGCGGCACAACTCATTTAATGCTTCAGGGGGTATCTCTTTCACAGGTTAATTTTTAGCTTACTAAGATAGGACTTTTCAACTATTCATGATGGTAATTCTATTTATTCCCGATGGCATACCTTGGCATGATACATTCAACCGTGTGTTTTCAGCCCTTGATGCTGATGAGTGAACAGAAGTCCACAGAGGTATTCTTATGCTGCGCCTACAGCGCAGGGAGCCGCCTGTGCGACTTAAACGCCCTGTGCTTCCGCACAGGGTAAAGCCAGTTGCAGCTCCTGACGGAGCTGGGAGTCATGGCCCATTTTTTCCCAGTGCTTCTGCATAGATTTTGATTCCTATCGGAATAGCAGTTGTAGCTCCTGACGGAGCTGGGTGTGGGTTGTAGCTTGTGCCGGAGTGGGTGGCTCTGTAGGAGCCACAGAGGCTTTACCCCGGTTGGAAGACCGGGGTTTTAGGGCGGTGTAGCCGACCTCACAGCACTGTAGGTGCTGTACAAAAGAAAAATCCTGCCCATAAAACTCCTCTACAGCCTTTATTGCATAACTCCTCAACCCGCTCTGTATGAGCAGCACATTGTTGAAGCATGTTTTTATTGAAAAGAAGTTGCTTCTGATAAGTATTTTGGTTAATTTAGCCCACACTAAAACCAAGTGCATATTCCCGATGAATACCAAGATCATTAACATTAATACCATACGATGTACCTTATCCTTAATGATG
>PKSY01000284.1 GCA_002869405.1 Marinilabiliales bacterium | reverse complement strand
TTTTATATCATTTTGCAATAACGTCTTTTCTCAGGATACCCAAAGCAAAGAGTATTATTTTTATTTTCTGAACAAACAAAAAACCGATTTGACAGAGGTTTCGCGGATTGTCAGTATCGACAATGTGATTTCAGATACTGTTTTTTGCTATGCTTCAGAGGTACAAATGGAGGCCTTTCAGAAGGTGATATCGGAATATAAGATTCTTCCTCACCCCGGTGTCCAGCCTGAAGCTATTATGTCGGATGGAATCTCCTCAAAGGATTTATGGAATACATATCCCACCTATGAAGGTTATGTGGCCATGATGGAGGATTTTGCTGATACTTTCCCTACAATGTGCTCACTGGTTAGTTTCGATACCCTCTCTTCAGGCAGGGAATTATTGGCAATAAATATCCATAATGGTGCTTCAGCTTCATCTGATGTGCGCCCGAAGGTGTTTTTTACCAGTACCATGCATGGAGATGAAACAGTAGGTTATGTGCTTATGCTCAGGCTTATCGACTCACTGCTCACCGGATATAACAACAGTAGTGAAATAGCTTTTCTGGTTGATAGTCTTAATATCTGGATTAATCCGAATGCAAACCCTGATGGTACGTACTGGAGTGGAAACCATACTGTTTCCGGAGCCAGGAGGTATAATTCCAATTTTGTAGACCTGAATCGTAACTATCCTGATCCGCAGGATGGTCCTCATCCTGACGGGAATCCCTGGCAGGAGGAGACGATTGCCTTTATGGATTTTGCCGGCGAGATAGGATTTGATCTGAGTGTAAATATTCATGGCGGTGCCGAGGTATGTAATTATCCCTGGGACACATGGTCGCAGCTCACTGCTGATGATTTATGGTGGCAGATGGTGTGTAATGAATATGCGGATACTGCCCAGTACTACAGCCCTGCAGGATATCTGGATGACTTTGGTACAGGTGTTACAAACGGATATCAATGGTATACCACTAATGGCAATCGCCAGGACTATATGAACTGGTTTCATCAATGCCGCGAATTTACCCTGGAGTTATCAAAATATAAGAATCCGGCATCATCTACGCTTCCCGATTACTGGGAATATAACCGCCGCTCCTTTCTGAATTATATGAAACAGGCATATTATGGTGTGCATGGTATTGTTACAGATTCTGTTTCGGGAAATCCGTTGAAAGCCAAAGTTTTTATTTCCGGACATGATGTTGACAGCTCGTGGGTCTTTTCAGATCCTGATAATGGAGACTTTCATCGCTATTTGAAATCCGGAACCTGGCAGATTACTTTCTCTGCTGCAGGTTATATATCAAAAACTGTTTCAGTAACACTGGCCGATGCAACGCGTGAGAATGTTAGTGTTCAACTGGTTCCTGAGAATTGGGTGCCAATGGTTTCTCACACAATTACTTTTCCTGAAGGATGGAGTGGCTTTTCCACCTGGGTTCAACCGGAAAACGATTCTACGGAAGTGATTTTTGGCCCTGTTGCGGATACTTTGATAATCCTAAAAAACCTTACTGATGTATATTGGCCCCCTTACGCAAACAACCTGCCGCATATCAGTCCAAATAATGGTTATGCATTGAAAATGACTCATGAAACATCTGTAACTTTTACCGGGAATGCCCCTGAAACAACAACAGTGAGTATTCCGCAGGGTTGGAGTTATCTTCCGGTGATGGTTGCTGACAGTATTAGTAGTGCGGTTTTGTTTAATGAAATCATTGATAGGATTATTATTGTAAAATCTTTTAACGGCGATCAGATATTCTGGCCTGAAACGGGTATCAATACCATGGAATATCTCTATTCCGGGCGTTCATATTTAATCAAAGTGGACGAGAATTGTACGGTTACTTTTTAGTCTTCCGGTTGAGTGAGAATTAGCTCAAGGTTTTTGTAATCGATAACTGCATTAAAATATTTCAGGTATTCACTGCCAATAACACCGTCGATGGGCGGGATATCCAATAGCGCATAGCTTTCATTAATATGGCTCATGTTGATAACGATAGCCGGGTAATCCTCCATCATAAAATTTCCCAGTGTAAGATCTTCCAGATGTGTAATGGCGCTTTCCATGGTATTTGTGCCAAGTCCTGTTCCACTTTTATCGATTACTTCAATATCATATTCATCGATTCCGGGAATCATCAGCAGTCGTTCTTTATCAAAACAGGTGTGGGAAGCTCCGGTATCAACCAATAAATTCACTTCATGGAACCCAATATATGCAGAAACCATAAGATGAAATCCGTCTTCGAGGTTGATAAGTTTCATTGGTATTACTTCCTTCTTTTCCATAGCTGATAAAATTTGCGATTATTTCAACTCCCGTTCGAGAAACTGTGCGGTATAGCTCTTTTTATTATTTGCGATTTCTTCAGGTGTTCCTTCTGCAACAATAGTTCCTCCGGCAGCACCGCCTTCCGGACCTATGTCGATGATATGGTCAGCAACCTTGATAACATCCATATTGTGTTCAATGACAAGGATGGTATTTCCGCGATCGGTAAGTTTCTGCAAGACTTCCAGCAAAACTTTTACATCATGAAAGTGTAATCCTGTGGTTGGCTCATCAAGGATATAGAGTGTTTTCCCTGTATCACGCTTTGAGAGTTCTGATGCGAGTTTCACCCGTTGTGCCTCGCCCCCGGAGAGTGTAGTGGATGATTGTCCAAGTGTAATATATCCCAGACCAACCTCCTGCAGGGTTTTAATCTTTTTAATAATGGATGGAATATTTTCGAAGAATTCAACAGCCTGGTTAATCGTCATATCAAGCACATCACTGATACTTTTGCCTTTGAAGCGTACCTCCAGAGTTTCTCTGTTGTAACGACGACCTTTACACGTTTCGCAGTGTACATAAACATCCGGAAGGAAGTTCATTTCTATGAGCTTCATACCTGCACCCTGGCATGTCTCGCAGCGCCCGCCTTTAACATTGAAGCTGAAACGGCCCGGTTTATAACCTCTGATCTTTGCTTCCGGAAGACCAACAAATAGCTTCCGGATATCACTGAAAACACCCGTATAGGTCGCAGGGTTGGAACGTGGAGTTCTACCGATAGGCGACTGGTCTATTTCAATTACTTTATCAATATTGCCAAGCCCTTCCAGCTTTTTAAATGGCAAAGGTTTCTTTTCCGAGCGATATAGAATTCTGCTTACTTCAGGGTACAAGGTCTGGTTTATCAGTGATGATTTTCCACTGCCTGAGACGCCTGTAACACAAATAAACTTACCAAGAGGTAAAGTAAGCGTAACGTTTTTCAGGTTGTTACCGCCTGCACCGTGAAGCACCAATACTTTTCCATTCCCCGGGCGTCGCACTCCGGGAACAGGGATTTCATCTTTTCCGCTAAGGTACCGGCAAGTAATGGAATCGCAGCTCAATAACTCCTTTGGAGTTCCCTGTCCGACAATTTTTCCTCCGTGTGCTCCGGCTCCGGGGCCAACATCCACAATATGGTCTGCATTTTCAATCATCTCTCTGTCGTGCTCAACAACAATCACCGAGTTTCCTATATCCCGGAGGTTCTTCAGTGCATTGATAAGCTTTACATTATCCCTTTGATGAAGGCCAATACTGGGTTCATCCAGAATGTACAACACGCCAACGAGTTGAGAGCCTATTTGTGTGGCAAGCCTTATTCGTTGGCTCTCGCCTCCACTCAAAGTGCGCGCAGGACGATTCAGCGAGAGGTAGTTGAGCCCCACATCGAGCAGGAAGCCAACCCTTGTTTTTAATTCCCGAAGGATTTCATATGCAACAACATTTTGTCGGTCACTAAAAATTCCGGGAGCGTTATCAAGCCAGTTGTACAGGCTCTCAAGGTCATATTCTGCAAGTTCACTGATGTTTTTGTTGTCGATGCGAAACCAAAGGCTCTCTTTTTTGAGTCTCTGTCCGTTGCAGGCAGGGCAGGGGATATTATTCATAAATCCACCGGCCCATTTTTTTATTCCTTTGCTGTTAGAGACTTCAGCCTGGCTTTTGATGAATTTAATTATTCCTTCAAAGGTAAGGTCGTAAGTTGTATTAACGCCAAGGTATTCGTTTTTTACCTGTATAACCTCATTACTTCCGTGAAGAATCATGTGTATGGCATCTTCCGGAATATCTTTCAGTGGAGTATTTAGTGTGAATCCGAAGTGTTCACCGATAGCTTCCAGTTGCCTGAAAACCCAGTTGTTTTTGTACTCGCCAAGTGGAGCCAGTCCACCTTTTTTTATGCTTTTTAATGGATCTGGAATAATCTTTTTCAGATCTACTTCGGAGATGGTTCCTAACCCGTTACATTTCTCACATGCTCCGTAAGGAGAGTTAAAAGAGAAGGTATTCGGCTCCGGTTCACGATATGAAATCCCCGTTGTGGGGCACATGAGTAGTTTACTATAGTGTTTTACCTCATTTTTTTCCACATCCTGCACCAGCAGCATTCCATTTCCCAGCTTCATGGCACTGCGAACGGCTTCCCGAACTCGCCGTAAACTGTCATCATGCACAGGAAAGCGGTCAATGACAACTTCAATATCATGAATTTTGTACCGATCGAGCTGCATTCCGAATTCGATTTCGCGGATTTCCCCATCCACACGAACACGAATAAACCCCTGTCTTCTGACCTGCTCAAACAGTTCACGGTAATGCCCTTTTCGTCCTTTTACCATAGGAGCCATAATGGTGATACTCCGGCCGGAATACTTTTCCAGAATTAAATCATTAACCTGGTCTTCGGTATATCGAACCATTTTTTCTCCTGAATTGTACGAGTATGCATCGGCTACCCTTGCGAATAATAGCCGCAGGAAATCATAAACCTCAGTTATGGTTCCAACGGTTGATCGTGGATTTTTGCCTGTGGTTTTCTGCTCAATGGCAATCACCGGGCTAAGTCCTGTAATCTGATCTACATCGGGGCGTTCAAGGTTGCCAATAAAATGTCGTGCATATGCCGAAAAGGTCTCCATGTATCTGCGCTGCCCCTCGGCATAAATGGTATCAAAAGCCAGTGATGATTTTCCGCTGCCACTAAGTCCGGTGATTACCACCAATTCGTTTCTGGGAATGACAACATTGACATTCCTGAGGTTGTGAACTTTAGCTCCGTATATCTTGAGTTGCTCCTTCAAGCGGTTCTCCCTTAAAATGGATTATCAATTTCGTTAAAAAATGAGGCTTCTTTATCTCTTTCAGATAGAAGCGGTTGTTCAAAGTTCCAGTGAATTCCAATCACGGGGTCATCCCAGCGAAACGTAACTTCTGCATCTTTAACATACCGTTCAGAACATTTATAGTTCACGATAGTATGATCTTCCAGTGTTAGGAATCCATGGGCAAAACCTTCTGGAACATAGAAAAGCTCCTTGTTTTCACCGGATAGAACTGCTGTTTCGTATTTTAGGAAAGTCGGGGAATCTTTACGGAGATCAACAGCGACATCCAGGATTCTGCCCTGAATTACGCGTACTAGTTTGCCCTGTGTGTAAGGAGGACGTTGAAAATGCATTCCCCGGAGTACTCCCTTCATCGAGAGCGACTGGTTGTCCTGCACGAAATCAACATCAAAACCCAGCTGCAAAAGCGTATGCTTGTTCCAGGATTCAAAGAAGTATCCACGGTCGTCGCCAAAGACTTTTGGCTTTATCCTCACAACATCCGGGATGGCTGTTTTAATAATCTCCATTATATTTTCTTAAAGATGTATGCATTCGTCATAGGCCTGAGCTACCGCTTCCATAATTGCTTCAGAGCGGGTAGGGTGTGGATGCACTGATTTAATGATCTCATGACCTGTGGTCTCAAGTTTACGGGCTACCACCACTTCAGCAATCATCTCCGTAACATTTTCACCAATCATATGAGCGCCGAGCCATTCACCGTATTTAGCATCAAAAATAACCTTTATAAAGCCGTCTTTGTTGCCTGAAGCACTGGCTTTGCCTGATGCTGAGAAAGGAAACTTGCCGACTCTTATTTCCAGACCCTGTTCTTTAGCCTGTTTTTCTGTGATTCCCACGGAAGCAACTTCAGGAACAGTGTAAGTACATGAAGGAATGTTTTCATAGTCTATGGTTTCGGCATCCATGCCGGCGATTTTTTCCACACAGCAAATACCTTCTGCTGAAGCGACGTGAGCCAGAGCAGGGCCATGTACGATGTCACCAATGGCATAAACACCCTCTACATTGGTCTCATAGTATTCATTAACCTTAATTTTACCATTTTCATGGGCTATACCTGCTTCATCAAGTCCAATTCCTTCAAGGTTTGTCTGAACTCCCACTGCAGAAAGAACAATGTCAGCCTCAAGAATCTCTTCACCTTTTTTGGTTTCAACTTTTACTTTACAGCCATCACCTGAAGCATCAACTTCTTTAACTGATGCACCGGTCATAACCTTCATACCCAGTTTTTTGAATGAGCGCGCCAGTTGCTTGCTAACCTCTTCATCCTCCAGTGGGATAATATTCGGCAGATATTCTATAAGTGTGACTTTAGTGCCAATGCTTTGATAGAAATAAGCAAATTCAGATCCGATAGCTCCGGACCCAACGACAATCATTGTTTCAGGTTGTTCGGGCAGCGTCATTGCTTCACGATATCCAATTACTTTTTTACCATCCTGTTTCATGAAAGGGAGCTCTTTGGAGCGCGCTCCTGTTGCCAGAATTGTATGTTTGGCTTCATAAACTGTTGCATTACCATCGGCATCCAGTACTTCTACTTTTTTTCCGGGTAATATTTTACCAAAGCCATTGATTACATCGATTTTATTTTTCTTTAGCAGAAACTGGACACCTTTACTCATTCCGTCGGCAACACCGCGGCTACGCTGAATCACTTCGGGGAAATTTATTTCAGGTGTGGCATCTCCCAATGTTACACCATAATCACTCAAATGTTTTGTGTAATTAAAAACCTGAGCACTCTTCAACAGTGCTTTTGTGGGAATACATCCCCAGTTCAGGCATATACCGCCTAATTCTGATTTTTCCACTACTGCAGTTTTGAATCCCAGCTGTGCAGCTCTGATTGCTGCTACATAACCACCGGGGCCACTGCCAATTACCATTACATCGTAGTTCATAATATGTAGTTTTGCGCGAAATTAATAACTATTCATTAAATACCTTTAAAAAGTTATCCCTGTTTTTCACAAAGAGCTAAATAAATTACATCATGTTTGTGATCACACGGTCAAAAATGCGGTCGCCAAACCACTTGCGGATAAAGATTGAGATTTTTGCTCCCATTCCTTTGGCATACCGGGTTTTGGGCCTTTTGGTTTTTGCTGCTTTAAGGATCACCTTTCCAATTACATCGGGATGTGACAGGCGGTTTGATGTGTACATCTTTTCCGTGCCATCTGCGGCTTTCATAGCTCTTTCAGCGTAAGGGCCTGTTCCGGAGGTTTTCCGGAGGTTATCAGCTGCAATACTTCCCCATGGCGTTTTAATACCACCCGGCTCAATAACAACCACATCAATACCAAAAGGTTTAACTTCAAGCCTGAGGGAATCCGACCAGCCTTCAAGGGCATGTTTTGTGGCATGATACCATGCGCCAAAAGGAGTATAAACTTTTCCTCCCATGGAAGATATATTAATAATTCTTCCGAAGTTATTTTCGCGCATTTTAGGCAGAATCAGCTGTGTGATTCTGGCCAGACCAAAGATATTGACCTCAAACTGCCGTTTTGCTTCTTCGAGCGGCACATCCTCAACTGCGCCGTATGAGCCGTATCCTGCATTATTAACGAGGATGTCAATACGTCCTTCTTTATCAACTATGGTCTTAACACATTTTTGTATAGATTCATCATCGGTGATGTCAAGGGGTAAAATATTGATGCCATGCTCTTTGAGATGGATCATCTTATCCGTTCTTCTGGCTGCACCATAAACAATATATCCTTCATTTTTCAATAACAGGGCTGCCGATTCTCCTATCCCGGAGGATGCTCCGGTGATCAAAGCTATTTTATTCATATTCTTGTCTTTCGTTAAAGTTCTTATTTTATAAGTAGCTGAGAGATATTTCTCAAGCTTGCCATATACAATAGATAAATGGGATTTTTTGTTCATTAGAAATAAAAAAAGCTGCTTCAGGGAAGAAACAGCCTTTAATAAATGTTTTTTATACTGTTAATGGATTTTTACTCCCGAGTGCAAAATT
>PKSY01000091.1 GCA_002869405.1 Marinilabiliales bacterium | reverse complement strand
GCGATAGTAATCCATATGGTACTCTGAGGCTATGGAAGGCATATAATTAAACCCTTCAATCAGCATTCCCTGATGATCAAGGTTCGTAAAACCCAAGGGCCCTTCAACACCTTTCATGCCCTGCTTCTGAAGCCATGCTTCAGCTGTGGAAAAAAGGAGGTCAACCACTTCGCGATCATCAATAAATTCAGCTCTTGTAAATCTTCCGAGTTTCTTACCTGTTTTTTCTATCGCCTTATGGTGTACCATGGCTCCTATTCTTCCTACAGGCTTTCCATTACGGTATGCAACCCAGAACTTAGTATCAGTGTATTTGTGGCATGGATTCTTCTGAGGAAGAAGCGCGTTTAATTCATCTTTTTTTATCGGAGGCACCCAGTATGGGCTGGATGCATAGACCAGAAACGGAACGTTCACAAAATCCTTCAGGATTTTTTTTGTATTGGCTTCTAAAATATTTATTGACATTTTGTTAAATTTTCAATGCAAATATAGCGAAAAGGATATCTAATAATCCGGCAATTATAAATATAAAATCATTTGTACTTTTGTGGCATGGAAATCCTGACAATATTGTTTATTGCTGTTGGTCTCTCAATGGATAGTCTGGCCGTCAGTTTCGCATATGGATTATGTGTAAAAAATATTTCATTGTCACGTGCATTAACCCTATCGTTAACATTTGGTCTGTTTCATGTCATTATGCCAATGGCAGGATATCTGGTTGGGAGTACTTTTCATGACGACCTGCAGGCATGGGATCACTGGATCGCGTTTTTGTTATTGGCTGTACTGGGAATAAAAATGATTTATGAAGGAGCGACACAAAAGGAAAAACCTCCATGTTTTGAAACCGGGAAAGCAAGGACAATCCTAAGCCTTGCGCTGGGCACTTCGCTGGATGCTTTTGCTGTTGGTATAAGTTTCGGTCTTTTAGAATTAAATATTGTTGTCTCTTGTCTGATTATTGGTTTTACTGCAGCATCAATTTCACTGGCAGGAATATTTATCGGGAAACGCTTGAACTATAAAAGCCTTAAAACGGAAATTGTTGGTGGGGTGATAATATTGTAAATAGGAATTAAAATTCTTATCGAACATATTATTAAAGGTATATAATCAATCAGTGGAACAGTTATGGTAAAAAGCGTATAAAAAAAAGCCGGATCACTCCGGCTTAAAAACTATTTTACACGATACCAGGTCTGTGTCCTGTACAAAAAGCTGATGTAACCTCTCACTTTAAGTTCATTAGGGTTGTCCTCATCAAGATAAATTTTACAATCGTACCACTTACCATTTTCCGGATCAATAATGCCGCTGTCCTTATACCAATCATCTTTACGTTTTTTCAAACCGTTAATAATTTGCATGCCGATGATTTTCTTGTCTTTAAGATCTCCTTCGCATTCAGTACACAAAGGATCAGGATCTTCACCCGGCTCTTTGTATAATTTGATAATTGTTCCGTAAAGTCTGCCGTTTTCGATTGTAATATTAACTTCAGACTTTGTTTTTCCGGTATTATCATCTACCGTTTTCCATACTCCTTCAATAGACTGTGCGCTTAAAGAAAGAGTAAAAAGCACAAAGAACAAAAATGTAATGGTTCTGATGATGGTTTTCATTTGCGTTAGATTTAGTTTTTAATATGGATTACCAAATATATGAAAAAATAAGAACTATTTAACCATACCGGATTAATGCAAACGATTGCATTTTTTTCAATGTTAATTTAATGTTAACAAAAGGGTTGTATTCATTTTTCAGGGGGTGTATTTTATAAAAATAGTATTTATATTTGTCATGCCCCTGGTATTTAGGGGGTGGGTGATAAAAAACAATACTTTTATGAGCAAGCTTCGTTTTACGGCATTAACAGAAGTTTTAGGCAGAAAACCTTTGGACGTATCATTTCCGAAAATGAAAGTCTCCGATTACTTCGGTGAATATGTCTTTGATAAAGACAAAATGAGGGCATATTTATCTCATGATGCATTTCTGCGAGTGAATGAAGCTATTGAAAACGGTGAGCCTATTGAGCGGAAGTATTCTGATCAGGTGGCTTCCGGAATGAAAGCATGGGAAGTAGATAAAGGTGCCACACATTATACGCACTGGTTTCATCCATTGACAGGAGCCACAGCGGAGAAGCATGACGCATTTTTTGAGTTTAATGCTCAGAATAGTGTGATAGAATCATTTGAAGGTGGTCATCTCGTACAGGCTGAACCTGACGCATCCAGTTTGCCTTCCGGAGGAATCCGTAATACTTTTGAAGCCCGTGGATATACTGCCTGGGATCCTACTTCTCCGGCGTTCATCATCGACAGAACACTCTGTATTCCGACGATTTTTGTATCCTACACCGGCGATGCGCTCGATTATAAAACACCTCTTCTACGTGCACTGAATGAATTAAATAGCGCCGCAACAGAAGTTTGTCAGAACTTCAGCAAAGATGTAACGTCGGTATTTACAACCCTTGGATGGGAACAAGAGTATTTTCTTGTTGATAAGGCATTGTATAATGCACGCCCCGACCTTCAGCTGACTGGCAGAACGCTAATGGGTCATGCCTCCGCAAAGGATCAGCAGCTTAGCGATCACTATTTCGGATCTATCCCGCTAAGGGTTTCTTCATACATGAAAGAGCTGGAAGTTGAATGCTACAAACTCGGTATTCCTATAAAAACCCGACATAATGAGGTTGCTCCAAATCAGTATGAGTGTGCGCCGATTTTTGAAGAGGCAAATCTTGCCATTGACCATAACATGTTGTTAATGGATATTATGGACAAGGTCGCAAGCAAGCATAATTTTAAAGTATTGCTTCACGAGAAACCTTTTAAAGGTGTTAACGGATCAGGAAAGCATAACAACTTTTCCATGATGACAAACACGGGAGTTAACCTTTTATCACCCGGCAAAACACCAAAGAAAAACCTTCAGTTCCTTACATTCCTTATCAATACAGTGGCAGCTGTGTATAATCATTCCGAACTGCTGTATGCATCTATTGCCTCTATTGATAATGAACACAGACTTGGAGGCCACGAAGCTCCTCCATCGATTATTTCTGTTTTTATTGGTACTACCTTAACAAAGATTCTTGATGAACTCGAAAACAGGGTTCCCGAATCAAAGATGACTCCTGACGAGAAGGCAGAGCTTAAACTTGATATCGGACGTATCCCTGATATTCTTTTGGATAATACCGACCGAAACAGAACATCTCCCTTTGCGTTTACAGGCAACCGGTTTGAGTTCCGCGCACCGGGATCCAGTATAAACTGTGCTGCCCCAATGACTGTTCTTACCAGTGCTGTGGCTCAACAACTCAGAAAATTTTCAGCTGAGGTGGATTCTTTGGTAATTAAAGGCACAAAAAGAGATGAAGCTATTTTCCAGGTTCTCAGAGATATTATTGGTGAAGTAAAACCAATATTCTTTGAAGGCGACGGATATAGCAGCGAATGGAGAGAAGAAGCCCTGAAACGTGGTCTTCCGGTATTTGAAGGTACTCTGGATCCACTGAACGCTTTTAATTCGGAGAAAACAATTAACCTTTTTGAAAGTCTTAACGTACTGACAAGAAGAGAATTAAAGGCTCGTTACAATATTCGTATAGAGGCATATACAAAACGACTGCAAATTGAAAGCAGGGTTCTTGGTGATCTTACTAAAAATCATATTGTTCCTGTTGCACTCAAATACCAGAACAGCCTTATTGAAAATATCAGCGGTCTCAAAGAGATACTTCCTGACCGTGAGTATAATGAGATTGCCGCTCCTGAAATTGATGTTATTAAAGATATTTCATATCATATTGCATTCATAAAAACGAATGTAAGAGATATGACGGAGGCAAGGAAAAAAGCCAATGCCATTGATGACGACATAGAAAAAGCCTTTGTTTATTATGAAACCGTAAAACCATTTCTGGATAAAATACGGTATCATATCGACAAGCTTGAGCTGACTGTCGACAATGAATTATGGCCTTTGCCGAAGTACAGAGAACTCCTCTTTTATCGTTAATCATAGCGATGACGCGGGTCATGTTCTTTGACCTGACGTTCATATTGGTTTTGTGGGTTTATTGGGCCGACTCCGATCCCCTCGGAGCGGTCTATTTTTTTTCTTTATCTTTCATAAATCCATACTTTTTCTCATTGGTTTTCATATCTGAAATATAAGACGGCAAAACATCAATCTTATTCGTGCTGAATTTGTAAATTTGCTTTTTCATAAACTGAGAATATGGCTTTTACGCATCCTTTATATTTATGGGGCCTGGTGGCTCTTGCTATTCCGATAATCATTCACCTCTTTAATTTTAAGAGGTTTAAGAAAGTTTATTTCACCAATGTAAGATTAATACGCCAGCTCAGTGAAGAGACCCGAAGGCAGTCCAAAGTCCGGCATCTTATTATTCTGCTTATGCGAATGCTTGCCATCACTGCTTTAGTACTGGTGTTTGCCGGCCCTTACATACCAACAGAGATGAGTGACAACTCCGGAGGAAAAAGAAAGCTGGTTTCCGTTTATGTTGACAATTCTTTTAGCATGGAGATGCGCGACGCTGATAACATTCTTCTGGAATCAGCAAAAAGCATGATCCCTGAAATTGCTGAATCCTATACCGGCGAAGATGTTTTTCGGTTATTAACAAATGACCTTAAGGCAGAACACAGCCATCTGATGTCAGCCTCTGCACTTTCACAATATGCTAATGCCATTGAGCTCTCCCCTGCCACCCTGCCTCTTTCTGCACTAACCGACAGATTTCGTGAAATTCCTGAAGAAGCAAAAGATTTTGCACAGGATATTTACATCCTGAGTGACCTTCAGCGCTCAACAACGGATTTTCAAAATCTTACAATCGACAGTTTGAGCAATGTAAGAATAATCATTCTTGAATCGGAGAACCATGATAATATATATCCGGACAGTTGCTGGTTTGAAAGTCCTGTGCACATTGAAGGCAGCACATTATCATTAAAGGTCAGAATTACAAATACTTCTGACAAGGCAATAGAAAAATTACCCATCAGGCTTTTTATTGACGATCAACAAGAGGCATTAACAACAATTTCACTGCCTGCCGATGGCACCTCCACCGCCGATTTTAGTTTTGTGGCTAACAACGCCGGGATAAACAATGCCAGCATTCGCATCAAGGATTTTCCTGTTACCTATGACGACAGCTACTACTTCACTTTCGAAGTATTTAATAAAATAGATATCCTGGTAATCAACAAGGAGAAGGAAAATCCTTATTTGAATGCGCTGTTTGGTACAGATACTACTTTTAACCTTTTAAATGTTTCTGAGGGTCAGATTTCCCCTGATCTGCTTGCCCGGAATGATTTTATAATACTCAACGGTGTCACAAACCCGGGTACCGGTCTTGCGGCAGAAATCAGAAAGCAGTGTGAATCGGGGAAAGGTGTAATGATGATACCTTCTGATAAACCCCGCCAGGATTGTGTGCTTTGTAAAGCGTTTGATATTTCAGAATCCACAATAAAAGATACTTCAAAGGTTCGCGTAAGTAAGATTCTGACACAATCTCCGTTTTTCGATCAGGTTTTTGATATCAGCAAACTAAAAGGGAATACTTTACCGGAAAACACAGACATGCCTGTGGTGCGACAGCACTTTCGTGGAAATTACAACATGGATACTAATGAGGAGGTTCTAATGGAACTGGCCAACGGCACTCCCTTCTTAATCAGAAAGAATATGGGAGGCGGATGGCTATATCGCTTCAACTCCAATCTGAATGAAGAGTCGGGGATCTTTGTTACACATGCCTTATTTGTGCCTGTAATGTATCGCATGGCACTTCTGAGTAAGCCTGTTCAACATCATAATATTAATATTGGGAATCAGAAAGAAATTGCGTTTCAAACCGGAACCCGCGACTTTGAAGGTGCTTTTATCCGAAACACAAAAAACGATTATCGTTTCATTCCCGGTATAGAGCAAAGAAATGGATATACCCATTTTTTATTTTATGATAATATTGAAGAAGCCGGATTTTATTCTGTTTATCAGGTCGATGAATCAGCATCTCCGAAACCGGAATTTGTGTTTGCGGCCAATTATAACCGCAAAGAGAGTGACCTGACAACCTACAATGCAGAAGAAGCTGAAGAAAATTTTAAACTGCATAGCATTGAGAATGTTCATATTCTGAATGCTCCGCCGGGCAAGCTGCAAACAGCTCTGGAAACACTAAACCACGGACGGCAGTTATGGCATTATTTTGTATATTTATGCCTTCTGTTTTTACTGGCAGAAGTAGTTCTCTTACGAATTTGGAAATAAGTTACGGTATTGATGAAAGCGCACTAAGAAGAGGAAAACCAGCATAACGAAGAAATTACCTCAGAATCACAAAATATGGAAAACGATAATCAGCAGACTCAGGAGAGTACTACGCTGCAATTATCCGGCATGTATCAGAACTGGTTTCTGGATTATGCATCATATGTTATTCTTGAAAGAGCAGTCCCGGAAATAGAAGATGGCGTTAAGCCTGTGCAACGACGCATACTCCACGCGTTGTTTGAGCTTGATGATGGCAGATATAACAAGGTAGCCAATCTCGTGGGGCATACCATGAAGTATCACCCACATGGAGATGCTTCTATTGGCGACGCAATGGTTCAGCTCGGCCAAAAAGAGCTGATGATCGACACACAGGGTAACTGGGGAAACATTCTTACCGGTGATGGTGCAGCAGCACCAAGGTATATTGAAGCCAGGCTTTCAAAATTTGCAAAGGAAGTAGGTTTTAACCCTAAAACAACCGAATGGAAACTCTCTTACGACGGAAGAAATAAAGAGCCTGTTACTCTGCCCGTGAAATTCCCTCTGCTGCTTGCTCAGGGAGTTGAAGGTATTGCCGTTGGACTGGCATCTAAAATCCTTCCCCATAACTTTATCGAATTGCTGGAGGCTTCAATTAAAATCCTTCGGAACGAAACTTTTGAATTATTTCCGGATTTCCCAACAGGGGGATTTGCGGATTTTTCAAGATATAATGATGGGCTGCGTGGCGGAAAAGTAAGAATAAGAGCAAAAATTGAAAAAATCGATAAAAAAACCCTTGCGATTACTGAAATACCGTTTGGCACCAATACTTCTTCACTGATCGAATCCATTATCGCAGCAAATGATAAAGGAAAAATAAAAGTCAAAAAAATCGATGATAACACTGCTGCGGAAGTTGAAATCCTGATTCATCTGTCTCCAAATGTATCCCCGGATAAAACCATAGATGCTCTGTATGCATTTACCAACTGTGAAATGTCAATATCGCCCAATGCATGCATCATTAAAGAGGGAAAACCGGCATTTGTAGGAGTATCGGAGATTCTTTACCATAACACTAACCACACCGTAGAGCTTCTTAAAATGGAGCTCGAAATAAGAAAAAACGAGCTATTGGAGCAGATTCTTTTTAGCTCTTTGGTGAAAATATTCATTGAAAACCGCATATACCGCAAGATTGAAAAATGTACCACCTGGGAATCAGTTATTGAAACCATCGACGAAGGGCTGGAACCTTTTAAACCTTCTTTCTATCGTGAAATTACCCGCGACGACATCATTAAACTAACGGAAATCCGAATTAAAAGGATTTCCAAATATGATGCCCTCAAAGCGGATGAAATCATGAAAGGATATGAAGATGAACTGAAGGGCGTAGATTATAATCTCGACAATCTTATTGATTATGCTATTCAATGGTATGAACATCTGTTGAAAAAATATAGTGAAGGCAGGGAGAGAAAGACCGAGATTCGCAATTTTGACAATATTGAAGCTACCAGAGTTGTGGCTGCAAATGCAAAACTTTACGTGAATCGCGAAGAGGGATTCCTCGGCACTGCACTGAAAAAAGATGAGTTCGTTACAGAATGCTCTGATATTGATGATATTATTGTTTTTCGTGACGATGGAACGTTCAAGGTTGTTAAAGTAGCTGATAAAGTTTATGTAGGTGAAAACATCCTGCACATTGATGTTTTCAAAAAGAATGATGACCGAACTGTATATAACATGGTTTACGCTGACGGAAGAGGCGGAAATGTATATGTTAAGCGGTTTTCTGTATTAGGGGTGACTCGGGATAAAGAGTATAACCTAACACCGGGGAAGCAGGGTACCCGCGTTCTATATTTCACCGCTAACCCGAACGGAGAGGCGGAAATTATAAAAGTTCATCTCCGGCCAAAGGCCAGGTTGAAAGTTCAGAGTTTTGAGTTTGATTTCAGTGACCTGGCGATAAAAGGACGTGGATCAAAGGGTAATATTCTTACCAAACATGCGGTGCGTAAGATCAATATTAAAGAAGAAGGTGTTTCTACTCTCGGGGCTATTGATATCTGGTACGATGATACTGTCAACAGAATTAATGTGGATGAAAGAGGTCGCTATATTGGAGCATTCAGCTCTGATGAGAAAATCATTGCAATTCATGAAAACGGTCTGTGCAAAGTGCACGGGTATGATGTCACTACTCACTTTAATGATAACTTAAAGCATATCTTTAAGCATGATCCCGATAAAACGTATACAATAGTTTATTATAATGGTGAAAAAGAGAGCTATTACCTGAAGCGATTCCCCATTGAGTTATCCGATAATGATGTTAATCTGATCGGCGATCACGAAAATTCAAAGTTAGTGCTCTTTATAGAAGACACAGAACCCAGGATTGCGTTGATTCACAGCGATGTTGATAGCTCAAGAGCTGCCCAATATGATGAAATGGTACTCGCTAATGAATTTATTGATGTAAAAAGTGCCAAAGCCAAAGGCAAACGACTTACAACTCATGATCTCGATGACATAAGGTTATTGGATTCGTGGCATAAAGAGAAGGAAATTATTGAGGGTGATGTTCCGGATACAGAGGTGAATGAATCCGGGCATAAGGTGGAACATGATCCGGAATCTCAGGAGGAAACAAAAAATAATTCCAGGAAAGAGGAGCCATTGAAAACAGAAGAAGTGACACCTGAATCTCAGGATATCGAACTGGATCTCACGAATAAGGATGATATCGAAATTACTGATCAGGATGATGATAAAGAGGGTGACTCCGAAGGTCAGATGCAGCTATTCTAGCGTGTCTGTATCTTTGTCAGTATCCCATAATCCAATGAAGGAATCTCTTTCATCAGTTTTTTACGCTTCGATCTTTTAAAACCATAGGTTACCAGTGATTTCTCGGCGTTACCCGGGGTAAAGTAAGCCAGGAGTTTCATGTTTTCATCGCGCAATTGTACAAAATCAGGCAGATTAGATGTGCCTTTAACCTTTAGCAGATACATAATAAAAGAGTTAGTTAGTGTCAGTTGCGTAAATATACTCTTTTTTTCGGAGAATATTTTCAGAATAAAAAAAAAGCCGGCAAAAAATATTATTTGCCGGCTTAGCAGTTTTAATGGTTCTTATTGATTCAATAAGAAAACTATCTTTGTTTCCAACTCTTCCGGTGAAACCTCCTCAGGGTCGTTTAGATAAAACTCCAGAACCTGTCCTGAAACATCTATCTGATTTTCCTGAATATATTTCATTAAGAATGTATATGTATGATTCAATTCTTCGTAAGACCCAATATGCAAAACTGAAAGTGCCTTTTGAGATTCAAAAGACATGGGCTCTGTTTTTCTGGTGACGCGAGGCGCTTTGTCTACGGGAATTCCGGCGTAGAAATGGAATGGTTCCGTATTGGCAGACGGGTCGTGATAAAATGAAAACGGCATTCCTGCGTATTGAAGACCCTGTCTGTTCATCTGCCCAAAGAGCTCTCCGTAAAGCTGCTCCATAACAACCGGCATTTGTTCCATCGTAGCCTCACCATAGGCAACTATTGCATCAAAACCTTTCATTTCTTCAATCTTCAAATCCTTAAAATAGCTCTTTTTTACAGGCTGCTCTTCCATAACGGATTTCAGATTAGACAGCCCTCTGTCAAAACTCTCTTTCATTCCCTTGCCCATTAATGAAAATATGATTCGCTCGATAGGATAAGCTGTTTCTGAAGTGAGTGTCCATGCTACTTCTGTGCTATTGTCTTCAGGTGTAAATATCCAGGTAACCAGCCCCGGTTTTTCAGATTCACCAAAAAACAAAGAGGCATAAATTTTTTCTCCCGGAATCACTGAATCAATTCGCATCATACCGGTACCGATAATCTCTCCGTTCCAGCTGTATTCAGAGCCAACAAGATTATTATCCCATGCTGACTTAATAACAACTTCTGCATCCGGCTCGGATTCAATCCAGGGATCCCACTGAGCACGGTTTTCAAAACTGGCAACAGACTGATAAATCATCATTGCCGGCCGGTCGATAGTTATGACTGACTCACCATAAAAAGTTTTGGGCAATACAGCGCCCCATATAAGAACAACAGCAGCAATAACTACTATAATTCCAAGTATCCATTTTAGTACTTTCATAGTTGTAAATGTTTGTTGGTTAGATATTAATCTTTTACTTCTGTGGTAAAATACATATTTTTTTTATATGTATCAATACTATCATATAAACATTCATTATATTTCATTGTTTAATGCAAAACAACAAACATGGAATTCTCAGAAAAGCTTATCCACGGAAAACTAATTAAAAGATATAAACGATTTCTTGCTGACGTTACTCTTGATAACGGAGAAGAAGTAGTAGCTCACTGTACCAACTCCGGAAGCATGAAAACATGTCTTGAGGAAGGTGCAGAGGTTTATCTCAGCCCTGTAAATGATCCAAAAAGAAAGACCAGATTTACCTGGGAGATGATAAAGATTAATAATTCCTGGGTTGGGATAAATACTTCAAATCCAAATAAATTGGCATTTGATATAGTCTCAGAGAATCTATTGAATCAACTATCGGGTTATACAACAGTAAAAAGAGAAGTTAAATTTGAAGACAGCCGTTTCGATGTATATGCTGAAAATGAGCACGAAAAGTGCTTTATTGAAGTCAAGAATGTAACGATGAAAGATGGCGAATATGCACTCTTCCCTGATGCCGTTACGTCCCGGGGTTTAAAGCATTTGAATACGCTCATTGAAGTTAAAAAAAGAGGATACAGGGCTGTTATGCTGTATATTATTCAGCGTACTGATATTGATAAGTTTGATACAGCGAAAGAGATTGACCCGGCATACGCGGAAGCATTATTGAAAGCAGAGAAACAAGGGGTGGAAGTAATACCTGTTATGGCAAAGGTATCACCGGAAGGGATTGAGATTACAAAGGTTGTTCCTTGGGTACCGCGTGTGTAAATGACACGATGAATAAACACTTCACAAGGATCAATTCCGAGACACGATGAATCGTGTCTCTACAGCGTATGAAAAAGGCTGTCCTTTCTAAAAGAACAGCCTTCATAATATTTTAGAAATTCATTTTATACTAATCCGGAGAATCCCATAAATGCAAGGGCGAGGATTCCTGCCACAACCAGTGCAATTGGAATTCCGCGCATTCCTTTGGGTACTTCCATATTATCGAGGTGTTCGCGCATTCCGGCAAACACTATAAGCGCCAGTCCGAATCCAATAGCATTGGCAACGGCATATACAACACCTTCACCCAGGTTCAGATCCTTTTGAATGGTTAGCAGTGCCACACCAAGAACAGCACAGTTAGTGGTAATCAGCGGCAGGAAAATACCTAACGCCTGATAAAGTGAAGGACTGGCTTTTTTCAGTACGATTTCTACCATTTGCACCAGAGAGGCAATCACAAGAATAAAAGAGATTGTCTGTAAAAACTGCAGGTTCAAAGGATTTAAAACGTAATGTTGAATAAGCCATGTAACAATGGTTGCCAGCGTCATTACAAACAGAACCGCTCCGGCCATCCCGGCAGAGGTTTCCACTTTCTTTGAAACGCCCAGGAAAGGACAAATTCCAAGGAACTGCGCCAGCACGATATTATTTACAAATATTGCGGAAATCAGAATGATTAAATATTGCATAACTCGCTATTTTTAAAGGTTAAGCATCTTTTTTACTAATCCTGTTCATCAGGGCGATAAGGTAGCCAAGTGCGATAAATGCACCGGGAGCCAGCACAAACACCAGCATACCGTCACCGGCAAGGAACTTAAATCCGAAAATGGAACCACTGCCCAGCATTTCACGAACCCCACCAAGCAGAGTTAGCGCAAATGCGAATCCAAGGCCCATACCTAAACCATCTACCAGCGATGAACCAATATTGTTCTTTGAGGCAAAGGCTTCAGCCCGGCCAAGCACAATACAGTTTACAACGATAAGTGGAATAAACAGTCCAAGCTGTGCATGCAGTGGAGGCAGATATGCAGCCATTGCAAGATCCACAATGGTCACAAAAGATGCAATAATCACGATAAATACAGGGATACGAACTTTATCAGGAACCAGAGTTTTAATCAATGAAATTACCAGATTGGACATCACAAGCACAAATGTTGTTGCAAGTCCCATACCCAATCCATTGATTGCAGATGTTGTTACTCCCAATGTAGGACACATTCCCAGGAGAAGAACAAAAACAGGGTTTTCCTTTATAAATCCTTTAGTAAAATTTTTCCATTGACTCATTGGTTACCTCCTTCTGCTTTATATGCTTCATACGCTCTCTCTGCTGCATCACAGAATGCTCTGGAGCTGATGGTTGCAGCAGTGATAGCATCAACATCGCCACCATCTTTTGTAACTGACAATTTATAGTTATCAGGATTTTTTCCTTTAAACTGAGCTGAGAAATCAGACTTCGCCGCTTCCATCTTATCACCAAGTCCGGGAGTCTCTTTATGCTCTAATACAGCAGTATTAAAAATAGCTCCATCAGGTGTAAAGCCCAGCATTATAGATATCCTTCCTGAGAAACCGTTATCTGTATATGTTTTGATTGCAGTACCTACTACTTCATTGTTTTTTGTAGCCACATAAAACGTCAGAGGGTCTTTACCGGTAGCCGGCATAACCTCTTTTTCGGTATACACATCAAAAGCAGGAATTACATTTTCTATTGCTGATTTCAGTTTTGCAGCTTTTGCCGCTTCAATAGGTTCTTTGGTGGCACTATAAACAGCTCCCAGAGCAAGTGCTGCCACGCCTGTTACAATGAACAGCACAAGCACCATATTGATAAACGTAGATTCTAATTTTTTAGCCATTTTTCACAACCTCCCCAAAAAGTTTAGGTTTAAACGCTCTGTCAATAAGTGGGACAAAGGCGTTCATAATAAGAATAGCAAAGGAAACACCTTCAGGATAGGCGCCCCAGATACGGATTAGTATGGTCAGCACACCGCCACCGATACCAAAGACAATCTGTCCGCCCCGGCTCATTGGAGAGCTCACCATGTCTGTAGCCATAAAAATAGCGCCTAGCAGCATACCACCGGTCAGAAGATGAAACAATGGATCAGCATAAATTGTGGGGTCAACCAGCCAGAATATACCTGAAAGAATTGCTGCTGATCCCAGGAATGAAACCGGAATCTCCCAGGTAATAATCTTTTTGTAAATCATGTACAATCCGCCCAGCAGTAATGCCACCGCAGAAATCTCACCTAAGGAGCCACCCATGGAGCCCAATAGATAATCGATATAGGCAGGACTTTCCATTACCCCTTTTTCTGCCAGATGTCCAAGTGGTGTCGGACCTGTAACGGTGTCAAGCATGGATTGGTCCACACCATTAAAAAAGAAGTGCGAGCGAGCTACAATCGCTTTTGGCCATGTTGTCATCTGAACCGGGAATGATACCAGCAGGAATACCCTTCCCACAAGTGCGGGATTGAAAATATTCTTTCCTATACCTCCGAACGACATTTTTCCCATGCCTATGGCTACCAGCGCACCTATAATCACCATGTAGGTCGGAAGACTGCTGGGAACGTTTAATGCCAGGAGAATACCTGTTAGCATTGCGGAATAGTCGCGTAGTGAATATTCACCTTTAATGAGATACTTCTGAATAAGGAATTCAAAGAGCATTGATGCGCCAACAGCAAGCACCAGTACTCTCAAAGCTCCGAATCCATAGAAGTACAGAGAAACCAGCACGGCAGGAATCAAGGCTATGATAACCCCGAGCATGATCTTTGATACTGATTGATTCCCGTGCACATGTGGGGAACCACTGACTTTTAGTAAACTCATATCTTATTTTTTTCCTCTGTTTCGAATTATTTGACCCACAGTTTGTTTTCCCAAACGCATATAATCGAGCAACGGGCGTGCTGAAGGACATATAAACTGACATGAACCGCACTCAATACAATCCATAACATGTGCTTTTTCAGCATCTTCCCACTTTTGATGTCGCGAAACCAGCGATATATGGAATGGCTCAAGTCCCATAGGACAAGCGCTCACACACTTTCCGCATCGGATACATGTCAAAGCTGTCATTCGGGAACTTTCCTTTTTCTGCATCAGCAGAATTCCTGATGATCCTTTTGTCACAGGCACCTCAGTACTGGTAATAGCTTTTCCCATCATAGGTCCGCCATTAATAATTTTACCTGTATCCTCCGGCAGTCCTCCTGCTTTCTCAATAAGCTCGTTAACAGGTGTTCCGACACGCACCAGGAAATTTGAAGGTTTGGAAACCGACTTCCCTGTCAGCGTAACAACACGCTCAAACAATGGCTTATTTTTTTGCACAGCCTCATATACAGCCAGTGCAGTTCCGGAGTTATTTACAACAGCGCCAACTTCAATCGGGAGTTTTCCACTTGGTACTTCTCTGTTTATCAATGCTTTTATCAGCTGCTTTTCAGCACCCTGTGGATACTTGACTTTCAGCGGATGGATGGATATTCCGGGATAATTCTTTGCCAGGTCGGTAAGGTGTTGTATAGCATCAGGCTTATTATTCTCAATGCCAACCATAGCAGAATCTACTTCCAGGGCTTTCATAAGAATTTTAATTCCGATGAGCATTTCCTCTCCCCTTTCGAGCATCACGCGATGATCGGAAGTAAGATATGGCTCACACTCCACACCATTAATTAGTAATACTTCGCACTTTTTCCCTTCCGGGACCATAAGTTTTACATGACTGGGGAATGTTGCACCACCAAGGCCCACAACACCCATCTCTTTAACCTTATCAATAATTTCGGCTTTCGAGAGTTTAATATCTTTAATGATGGTTTCTGAACGATCTATAGAATCTTCCCATTCATCTCCTTCGACATCAATGATTACCATTTGTCTTCTGTAGCCGGATGTATCAATCCACTCATCAATTTTAGCAACCTTACCGGATACCGACGAGTGAATATTAGCAGAGATAAAAGCTTCTCCTTTAGCAAGAAGTGTTCCGGCCTTTACCATATCACCACGTTTCACAACCACTGTAGCCGGAGCTCCAAGGTGCTGTGATACCGGGATATAAGCCTTTTTTGGTATGGGCATCACCTCGATCGGCGCATTGGCGGCGATTTTGTTTTCTGCGGGATGGACTCCTCCTTTAGCAAATGTTTTCAAGGTGTATCTGTTTTTTGTTAACAATAAAGTTCATAATTCACAGGTTAAGCGTTTTCAGCTGTTTCCTCCTGGGTTACTTTTGGCTTTCGCGGAGGGAAATTCAATTCCAGTATTGCTCCGGTAGGACACTCGGGAACACACTTGCGGCAAAGTTTACACTTTTCGTAATCGATGTAAGCAAGGCTGTTTTTCAAGGTAATTGCATCAAAAGGACAAACCTTCACACATTTACCACAACCGATACAAGCCACGCTACAGTTTTTCTTTGCCGGTGCACCTTTTTCTGTATTCACACAGGAGACAAAGATTCTGCGGTCTTTTTTACCCTTATTGCGCAATTCAATAATGTGTCGGGGGCACGCTTTCACACATGCGCCACAGGCAACACATTTTTCGTCACTAATAACAGGGAGGCCGGTTTCTTCATCGATCCATATAGCATCAAAGGTGCAGGAGGTCACACAATCTCCAAGGCCCAGACAGCCATTGGGGCATCCGCTTTCACCTGCGTAAAGATTGCTGGCAAAAGCACAACTTTGAGGTCCGTCATAATCAACTTTCCCCACCGCATTGGCTTTGGAACCATTACATCTCACAACGGCAATTTGAGGTTCAGTTTCCTCAGGCACAAGTCCCAGTGCATCACCAATTTTCGCCATTACATCGCTTCCGCCTGCAGGACAACTAAATCCTTCAAGGCTTCCTGCTTTTACAATTGCTTCTGCAAGACTACGACATCCTGCAAATCCACATCCGCCACAGTTTGCTCCGGGCAGAAGATCGTCCACGATATCTATTCGCGGGTCTTCTACTACCTTAAACTTCTGTGCGATAAAATAGAGGATTACGGCAGCGGCAATTCCTATTGCTCCTAATGATACTACCGCGTAAAGAATCACATTGTTCACAATATTTCTCCTTTTTTGGTATTGTTTTGATGGTGCAGCAAAATTATAAAACCTCTTGGATGAATCATTATATATCAGTCCAATAATATTTCACTCAAAATCATTGAATATCAAACAGTTAATCAATTGATTAAAGAGCATAAAAAAAATCAGCGACAATATGTCGCTGATTTTCATTTATTTAAGCCTTTTATTTAGATATATTCTAAATTTCGAAATATATGAACACTTTGCTGTGCAATTATCGCTTAATCACTTTTTCAACATGAATATGCTCACCGGTAACAATCTTCACCATGTAAACACCATTACTAAAGCCACTCATATCTATTGAAAGATCTTTTGCAGTACCGGCATCTGCTGATGTGCTGAAAAGTACTTTGCCTCTTGCGTCAGTTATCAGAACCTGCGATGCATAACTACTGTTTTCTATTTCGATAGTTAATTCGGAGGATACCGGATTTGGTGCAATTTTCACGATTGGTTCGGCATCAAAACTATCAACTCCAACACATTGATCAATGGTTACATTAAGTTGGTCATTGTACGACTGAATGCAAGGCTCAATGGCATATCCAAACAGGCGCAGCTTCACAGATCCGTTTTCTATATCCTGAGATCCGGGAGTATATGTTGCTTCAAGGCTGAACGGGTCATCAAAAAATCCATCACCCTCTGTTTTCCATTCCGAGGAGAGGGCGTTTTCAACAGCTCCTGAAAGCAGCAATACATCATCATGGCAGATTGTGGTATCATTACCTGCAAATGCTCTTGGCAAGGATTGTATAGAAAGAATCATTTCATCATAAGCCTGACCTGTATCGCCGTAGCCTGTTGCAGTTACTGAAAGAGTGACCTGGCCATTTTCAATATCACCGCTTCCCCTCATATAGTCGGTATGCAGAGTATTGTTTGAAGGCAGGAATCGCCCATCACCATCTGATTCCCATTCAACAGACATAAAATATTTTCCTGAGGCAGCCTGAGTATCATAGATGTTATCGGAACAGATTGTTGTATCAGGTCCGGCACTAATTTCAGGAGTTTTTGGAGGCCCGAAAGTAAAGGAGACAATTCTTGTTTTCCAGCTGTTGGTCATATATTCATTAGTATGCCAGAACACTGAATCGTTGACAGGATCAACAGAAGTTTTGCTATAATCACCCCATCGACTGATATTACTCTGAGAACCGGTTCCGGGAACAGCTTCAGTCTCTGTAAAAGTCATCTCACCCAATGGGTCATCAGCTGCTCTTCCGGTATAACGTATTGAAGGATAGATCAGTGAATTGGAAACGGTATAACCAAGAGCAATATCTCCGTTTGCATTCATGGCAATACTTCCCATCCAGCGGTTCAGACCATCACCGGGGGCAAAAGTACCTTCCTGATAAAGTTCCCATTCAGCATCTGTTTTTCGCAGTTCATACCAACGTATCCCTGCAACGCTACCTGTTTTCACAGTGTGATTTAACACCATAGCCTGATGTTCACACATATTGCGGTACTGCATACGAAACATTATCATGCTTGAAAGCGCATCCAGTTCCTGGCTGGTATTTGGCTGAGGAATGCCCCATACATTGGAGTTATAATACGATACGGGAATACTGTAAACCATTTCAAAAGTGGTATTATCAGGATTTTCCCAGTCAACTGAAAACTCATATACATCAAGATCATTGTTATCACCTTTGGTAATAAACACTCCTGGTTCTCCTTCAGGAGGAGCTATCCCGTCACAATCAGCAGGCTGCATTGAAAAACCTACCCAGGAGTTCAATTCGAAATACGCCATTTGAGCATCGGGATCACCTGCAAGCATTGCATCACGTTCATAGGCATGAGCTCCCATACCAACAAAACCGCCGTTAAAATTATTTGTGGTCATATAATATGCATCACTCCATACACCAAGCTTTGGGTAATCGATAAACACATCATATTCAAACGCGTAGCGATACCATTCGCCCAATGGATCCGGGGTAGCAGAAACCGCAACCAACTCATAATACTTTCCATTACCAACATTAATTGCAAACTGGCTTGCGAGCCAACGGTCGGCCATATCATCATAAAGCACGATCGGATCTCCATCGTTGGAGCCTGTCCACGGACCAATAAACCCCTGCCATAAGGTGCTGTTATCCACAGGACCATAAAGCTGGTTACCCTCTTTATCCCACACTGCAAAAGAGAGGTTAATCATTTGCATGTAGTGATTTGGACCTACATCTCCGTCGGTATCAGGAGGATAAACGCCGTTTACATTCGGAATTCCGGCTACATTTACTTCCGGACCTCTGGAACCTTTTGCCCCGTCAGACATCTGTAAAGTAGCATCATAGGTTGGAGCCAGCATATCACCCTGATTGTTTTCGAAACTCATCTCTACAGAAGGGTTTTTTATGATCTGGTCTTTCCATTTCCTCTCCCGGTACTGAGGCATAATGGGACTCATATTCCTTAACTCGGGTGTTTTGTCGAAATGATAGGCCTTGGAAATGATTTTCTTCTTTACAATATCATCCTGCGCACTAAGTCCTATGCTGAGGCTCATCAAAGCTATCAGCAGAAAAGCAATTTTTTGTTTCATATTAATTTTATCGTGTTATATATACCTTGTCTAAGCTCCTGTTTAAGAACACTCTAATCGGAAAAAGGTTCCAATTCGAAATGAAATCTCTTTTTAAACCGACTTTTATTCTTTGATAATATAAGATAATATGGCACCAGACAAAACAGGGCGATAATGGCAGAAAGCCCTTCATTTTCAGTTAATGCCAATAAAGAAAACAGTACAACCACAACAACCAGAAAGGGGTATAGATAGCCCCAAAGAACAGCTTTAACACCCAGGGATGTCCGCATTGTTACATTCACCTTATCGCCCGGATTGAGATTGATGTTATGTGTGTTTTCTACTTCAATAACTTTCTCCTGCAAATCGGATAATCCACAGGCGCCTTTAGCATGACAGGCAGCACAAGCTGATTTGGATAATATTTTTACGGTAGGATTACCTTTTCCGGCATCCGTAACAATACCCTCATGCTTTATTATCTCATCGTTTTTCATTCTCAGTAAGTATAGTACCCTGTTTATTAATAAGGTTTCCTGTCAACACATTAATCATGAGCAGACAAAGTCACAGGAATGATCTGGCCATTCATCACGCCATTTGCAGTTTCAGCAAAATTCAGGATAAATTCGGCCATATTCTCTGCCTTTACGGGCGTTTCATAACCGGGGAAAGCCTCTCGTAACATTTGAGTATCAACAGCACCGGGGCACAGACAATTTACCGTAATTCCATCCGATGCCCATTCTCTGGCCATAGATTCAGTAAGGACAGCTGTTGCTCCTTTTGTGGCTGAGTACAATCCTAATCCGGGAAATTTTGCACTACCCTGAAATCCGCTCATACTGCTGATATTTATTATCTGAGAGCCTTTGGGCATACGCGGCAGCAAAACCTTTGAAAGCAAAAAAACCGCACGGCTGTTAACCTGATACATTTGATCAAAATCTGATGCTGTCAGTTCCTTTAAAGGTTTATTAATCAATAATCCTGCATTGTTTATCAGCAAATCATATTTATTTGCAAAATCAAATATCTCATGCGACAAATCCTTATAATCGCCTGTGGCCAGATTAAAAGTGAGGGTATAAATTCGTGCATCAGGATTTTTATTGAGCACATCAGTTCTTAAAGCCTGTAGTTTATCTTCACTTCTGGCTATTGCAACAACAAGATTATCCTGAATTAAAGCAGCCTGTTTTGCAACCTCATACCCTATTCCACTGCTTGCTCCGCTAACAACAATGTTCATTATTTATCCTCCTCAATTTCTGTAACAGTACCTTTGATATGAAGAGTCATCTGCGGGTTATTCGGGTCATTGGTTACAACTGTTATCTTACTATCCTGCGTACCGCGTTTATGAAGAGTTCGGTACTCAAAAGCAAGTTCTGCACTCTCGCCTGCAGGAATTATATCTCTGGAGGTATTCGTATGGGTACAGCCACAACCTGCTTTTACATTCCTGATAATCAGGTCAGATTTTCCTGTATTTGTAAGCACAAACACATCGTTAAAAACTGACATCTGCGGTAAAGTCCCAAAGTCAGACTCTGTTTTATCAAAGGTAACCACCGGAGCATCAGCTTTTTCCTTCTCACTTAACACAGAAAAATCTTCAAGAACATTCGGGCTCATCAGCATTCGGTAAGGGCGTTCTCCTTCTATTGATGAGTAAACATAGAAATAAGAAAGAAGCGGCCCGTATTTGCCATGTGCTTGTGTATCAAAGGTAATTTCTATTCTGGCCTCTGTTTTAGGAGGAATAGGATCAGGAATAAACTTCAGAGAATAGCCATCAGGAAGTTCCTTGGTTGTAAAAGAAACCGGGACATCAGCAGAATTATAAATCAATATCTCTTCGGTTTTTACCTCCCCCATACTGATCGGGTAGAAATTTTTTCCAAGGGCGTGAAACCAAACTTTACCTTTTTGAATATGGTAGTAGCGTTCAATTGAAATATCAGGATTTCTTTGGGCATTTGATGCAAGCCCAAGAATCAAAACAACAACGATTAGTGTAATTTTTTTCATAATATTTTAAGTTTTAAAGGTAATTAACAGAATTATTATCAACTTGAATGAAAGGTGCAACTGCGCGCTGGTAAATACCATGCACCCAGGCAATTGCCATCCCATAATTTGTTACTGGAATTCCGGCGTCTACAGCAGGTTTCAGACGATTTAGAAGTTGTTTTCTTGTCAGAACACATCCGCCACACTGAATTACAAGTGCGTATTCATGTATATCCCGAGGAAGATCATTTAAGCCTGATACAACTTCATAATCCAACTTCTTTCCTGAATAGTTACTCAGCCATCTGGGAATCTTTGTCCTTCCGATATCATCACAGCTTACATGGTGAGTACACGACTCAAGTATTAGTACCCTGTCACCATCTTTCAGTTCGCCAATTTTCGGTGTTCCTTTAAGGTAATTTTGAAAATCGCCTTTTTGGCGGGCAAGAATAATGCTAAAGCTTGTAAGAGGAATATCCGGAGGTATTGAAGCATCAGCCTTAAGGAATATCTGGCTGTCGGTGATTGCAAGTGCCGGGCGGGGTTGCAGTTTGGAAATCACCATATCTACTTCCCTCTCTTTACAAACAACACAAATACAGTCGTTATCCAGTGCATCACGAATTGTCTGTACCTGTGGTAATATTAATCGTCCTTCAGGTGCCTCTATATCAATTGGGGTTATTAGAAGAACCACATCACCGTAACGCACAACATCACCAATAAGAGATGTTGAGCGATAGGCTGATTCAGGTATCAACTCCCGCATCACACTCACAACTTGTTCTTTATCAGGATTTAAGACAGTGCTGAATGAAACAACCGGTACTCTGGTCTGTGTCTTAAGCTTTTCTCTTTCCGTATCATTTACATTAATAATATCATTTTTATTAATAATGATAAAATAAGGCACTCCCTGTTTTTCAAATTTACTGATAAGTTCATTTTCAGGATCACCAAGCGAATTTCCGGTAATCACAAGAATAGCCAGATCAATGGTTTTCAATGCCTTAATTGTGGAAGCGATTCTCTTCTGTCCAAGTTCTCCGGTGTCATCGATACCGGCAGTATCAACCAGCACGCACGGACCCAGGCCGGCAATTTCAATAGATTTTTTTACCGGATCAGTCGTTGTTCCGGCAAAATCAGACACAATAGCTATCTCCTGCCCGGCAAGAACATTAATCAGGCTGCTTTTGCCGTTGTTTCTTCTTCCAAAAATCCCAATATGTGGTTTTGATTCCTTTCCCTTTGTCATTTGTTAACCTCTTATTCCTCCATTATGTCTCTCATAACAAATCCCGCCTGCAGAAGTTTCTCGGGTTTCATAAGGCCTGAAAGTTTCTCATCAGAAATAACTTTTAGTGTTTTATTGGCTTCAAAGATATCAATTTTGTCCTGAATCATCTTTTTAGCCAGAACCGAAGCCTTGTGATAGCCGATAACAGGGTTTAATGCGGTAGTAACAGAAGGCGATCCAAAGACTTCTGCTTCACTTAATTGTGTATCTACAACAAGGTCACTGAAAAGCTTTTCTCCGGTAACCTTACAAGCATTTATCAATAAATCAAGGCTCATAAGCATGCAGTGACCTATCGACGGTAAATAAGCATTTAACTCCAGGCATCCGCTTGCCGCCAGCTTGGTTATTTCAGAATCATTCGAATAAACTTTATGCATGGCAGCGATTACAAATTCAGGGATTACGGGGTTTACTTTCCCCGGCATAATTGAGCTACCCACCTGCACCGCAGGGATTGTCAATGTCTTTTTTCCTGAAACACCTGAAGCAAGAAGCCTTATGTCAGAAACCATCTTCTCCAGATTTACGGCCAGTGCTTTGAGTATGGCGTGCACTTCTACAAGAGAATCATGATTTGCAGTAGCGTCAGCAAGGTTTTCACCTCTTGTTACGGGAAGTCCGGTAAGCTTTTGAAGCTTTGGAACAACCTCCATAAGATAATACCTGGGAACACCAATTGATGACCCTGTTGCGCTGCCTCCAAGGTTGACAACTTTTATGCGCTCGAAAGCCTTGGAAACTCTCCACCAGTCGCGGGATAATGCATCACTGTATGTGCTGAACAGCGTACCCCAGGAGGCAGGTACAGCCTCCTGCATCTGAGTATAGGCCACACGTAACACATTACGGTACTTTTTCTCCTTCTTCTCAACTTCACTGCGCAGATTATTAATCGATTCTTCCAATACTTTTAGCCTCTGCATTACAGCAATATGCAATGCTGTAGGCATCACATCATTTGTCGATTGAAACAGATTTGCATCTTCAAGAGGATCGATGTGCTCATAGTCGCCGGGAAGAAAACCGGATTTCTTAAGTGCCGCATTGGTAATTATCTCATTGATATTCATATGCTGACTTGTACCGGCTCCACCTGTTATCGCCGGAACAATAAACTGGTCAAAGTATTCACCTTCTGAGAGTTCTGATGCGGCAGACTGTAACTTTTGCAAGACATTCTTTTCCGGTAACCGGAAAGGGATATTTCTTATATCAAAATTCTCTTCCAGAGCCGTGATATAACTTTCAATTGTTTGATATACGGCAAGTTTTACAACACCTGCGGCTTTATACCACTCAAAATGGAAAACATCATCACCGGGAAAATTCTCCTTCGCCCGGGCTGAGTGAATCCCATATAAAGCATCAGAAGGAATCTTTTTTTCGCCAAGTGCATCTTTCTCTGTCCGCATAGAAATCAAACTTTTCATAATCCTAAACAAATATACCCTTCAGAGGTTAAAGAGGTTTCGAAAAAACCTATAATCTTTCAATTATGTTAATCACTGTTTCAGCCAGCATTTTTGAGTGCTCTTTTGATTTTGATTCTGTATATATCCGTATAATAGGCTCAGTATTACTTTCTCTCAGATGAATCCATCCTTCGGGCAGGTCAATTTTCACCCCGTCAATAGTATTAATTTCAGCATTTTTATAGGCTTCACCGACTTTTTTAAGGATAGCGTCTGTATCAGTCCCCGGAGTTAATTGAATTTTGTTTTTTGCCATATGATACTCAGGATATCCAGCCTTTAATTCGGAAAGACTTTTCCCTGTCTCAGCCAGCAAAGAGAGAATAAAAGCCACACCAACAAGCGCATCCCGTCCGTAATGCAACGCAGGATAAATCACTCCGCCATTGCCTTCACCACCAATAACGGCCCGTGTATCTTTCATTGTTTTTACCACATTAACTTCCCCTACTGCAGATGCAGAGTATTCACAACCATAAGCACGTGTAACATCTGCAAGTGCCCGGGAAGAGGATAAATTACTGGCTGTATTTCCGGGAGTTTTAGATAATATATAATCAGCACAAGCCACCAGCGTATACTCTTCACCAAAGAGTTTTCCATTTTCATCAATCAACGCCAGGCGATCCACATCAGGATCCACAACAATACCAAGATTGGCATGCTGAGTTTTAACGACTTCACATATCTCTTTCAGATTTTCCGCAACAGGTTCAGGGTTGTGAGCAAATTTACCGTTTGGAATTTCATTGATAGTAATTACCTCCGAAACGCCCAAAGCACCAAGCAGCTGTGGAATAGCAAAACCACCGGAACTGTTAATACCATCAACGACAACCTTAAACTTAGCATCTGCAATATTCTCTTTTTTAACCAATGGCAGTTCCAGAATTTTCCTGATATGATAATCTAAACCATCTGACTCCCCTGACAGAGTTCCCAGGTCATTAACACTGGCAAATTCGAGATCACTATCAGCAAGTTTTAAAACCTCCTCCCCTTCATCAGCGTTAAGAAATTCACCCTTTTCATTAAGTAATTTCAGTGCATTCCACTCTTCAGGGTTGTGACTGGCAGTCAGAATAATTCCCCCGTCAGCCTTAAAGCGCGGAACATTCATCTCCACGGTAGGCGTAGTTGAGAGTCCCAGGTTTATAATATCGCATCCCATAGCAGCCAGGGTTCCGCAAACGATGTTATTAACAATCTTGCCGGAAGTTCTGCCATCACGTCCTACAACAAGAAGAGGCTTATGTTTACCCGACTGATTTTTAATAAATTGCGCATAAGCAGAAGAAAATCGAACCAGATCCGGAGGTGTTAAAGAGTCACCGGGTTTTCCGCCAATTGTTCCACGGATTCCGGAGATAGATTTTATAAGGGTCATATTATTGCTCTTTTCCTGCAAATATAAGGTTTTTAAGCCTGCCTCAATCAGGAATTGCAATTCAAAAACCGTTAATAGAACGTTAATAAGTAATCGGTCAGAGATGCCTGCTTTTTTTTATTTTTGCACAATATTAAATACAATTTATGAGGAACCCATTTGAGAACAGTGATGACAGGGATGTACGGGATCTTATCGGCAGATATGAAGAGATGCTGCGTGTTAAAGGCGGGCAGTTCTTTGATGTTGATGAGTATGAGGATATCATAAATTACTATATCACAAAAAACAATCTTGCAAAAGCTAATAAAGCAGTACATTACGCATCACAGATTTATCCGGGGAATCCGGTTATCATGCTTAAAAAAGCTGTTATTCTGGTAAACAACAACAAACCGGATGATGCTTTACGTATTTTGAAAGACATTATTGAGATTGACCCCGGAAACAACGAAGCTCATATGATGAGCGGTGACTTATACTCTCAACGCAAGGATTACAGGAAAGCTATAAACTGTTTTAAACGTGGCATTGAAAACGCTGATGAGCCAGACGAGGTTCATGCCAGCATTGCTTTTGAATATGAAGCTTTGGGAGAATTCAACAATGCCCTGTCACATCTGAAAAAGGCCCTGTCAATGGCTCCCGATAAGGAAGGTTTGTTATATGAAATAGCCTTTTGTTATGAAATTATGGAAGATGTCGAAGATGCCATTGAATTCTTTAATGAGTTTTTGGATAGCTCTCCTTACTCCTCCGCCGCATGGTTTAATATTGGAAATATGTACTCCGCAAAATCAGAATTCGCGGAAGCTATTGACGCATATGATTTTGCAATCGCTATTGAGCAGGATTTTGCTTCAGCACTCTATAATAAAGCAAATGCACTGATGAACCTTGAAAAGTATGAAGAGGCGATTGAGTGCTATAAAGAGACCATGCTTCATGAACAGCCTGATGCTATGGCAGTTTTCTATATCGGAGAGTGTTACCAGAACATGGGCAATGCCAAAAAGGCACTTGAACATTATAAAAAGGCCATAAAAATAGACCCCAATATGGCTGATGCCTATTTCTATACCGGGGTAATTTACAATGAAACAGGGGATTATCTTTCGGCACTGGAATACATGCTGAAGGCGGTAGGTTTTGAAAAAGATAATACTGAATACTGGTATTACATTGCCGATACATACCATAAGGCCGGAGAATATGAAGATGCTGCTGAAGCTTATCAGAAGGTGTTATCCATTGAACCGGAAAACACTGATGCATGGCTTGACCTTACAGACACCTATCTTGTTTCTGCTCCGATTGAAAAAGTTATTGAAACATTAAAAAAGGGTATCCTGACAGAAGGGTTTGACAGTTTCCGGCTTTATGCAAGACTATTTGTAATAGAGTACCAGCATGGACTGATTCGCGAAGCTGCAGATACCTTATTAAGCGGGCTAAAGGTTGATACATGGAATTTTTACAATGAGTTAATACAATTCCCTGCTATTCTTGATGACCCTGTCGTAACCGAAATCATTAAAGCTTATACTAAAACAGATGAACTACCACCCTACTAAGAAGATTATAGAAAACATCCCGGAAAGGGATATGATACCAAGAACAAAAGGAATTACCATGGTTATGGATAAGGGCATGAGTGTTCGGGAAGCAGAAGATTTTATAGAAACAGCCGGTCACCTTGCAGATTTCATCAAGCTGGGTTTTGGAACCAGCCTGGTTACAAAAAATGTAAAAGAGAAGGCTGCCCTGTATCAACAGGCCGGGCTAAAAGTTTACGTTGGAGGTACCCTCTTTGAAGCTTTTGCTATTCGTGGTGATGTGGATGGATACAAACGCTACATTGATAACCTTGGCCTTGATGCAGTAGAAATTTCAGATGGTTCAGCAGAAATGGTACATGAAGCAAAGTGCCGTTTTATAGCAGATTTCAGTAAAAATTATACCGTATTATCAGAAGTCGGCTCCAAAAGTGCTGATGTTGAAATCCCCATGGATCAATGGATAGGAATGATGCAAAAAGAGATTGCCGCGGGTTCTTTCAAGGTCATTGCTGAAGCCAGAGAAAGCGGTACTGTTGGCATTTTTGATAAAAAAGGCAGTGCCGATACCACACTTATCGATGGAATCGCTACAAACCTGGATCCTAATGATATTTTATGGGAAGCGCCTCTAAAATCACAGCAGGCGTGGTTTATAAAACATTTTGGAGCACATGTTAACTTGGGCAACATTGCGCCTCATGAGCTCATTGCAATGGAAACACTCCGTTTGGGGTTACGTGGAGATACTTTCTTCAATTTCCTACCTGAAGAGATAAAAAACAGAACCATCGAATAAAAAAATTATGCGCCAGTATATATCAATCCTTTTTAAAGGTATTGCCATGGGGGCGGCCAATGTGATCCCCGGAGTTTCAGGAGGAACAATTGCGCTTATTACCAATATTTTTGAGCGACTTATTAACGCCATCAAATCCTTCGACTTCAATGCTTTAAAACTTCTCTTTACAGGAAAAATAAAGGAATTCGCAGTATATACCGATCTCTATTTTCTGATCGCTGTTTTTACCGGTGTAGTCATTGCAATAGTTTCACTGGCCAGAATTTTCGACTTTCTATTTGAAAACTATCCTGTATATATCTGGGCTTACTTCTTTGGGTTGGTGCTGGCATCAGTATATTTTGTTGGCAAAACAGTTCAACGTTGGAACATACCTGTGGTGTTAAGCTTTCTCGTGGGTACTGCAATTGCTATTGCTATTTCTGTGTTAAATCCTGCTACAGAAAACGACGGATTTTTCTATCTGATGCTTTGTGGAGTTGCAGGCATCTGCTCCATGATTCTACCGGGCCTTTCCGGGTCATTCATTCTTTTTATCATGGGAAACTACAAGCTTGTTGTTATTGATGCAGTTAATAATCTCGACGCAGGAATTCTTCTTCCTGTAGCAATTGGTGCAATAGCAGGATTACTGGCGTTTTCGCATCTGTTATCATGGGTGCTGAAGCGTTTTCGTAATCAAACCATTGCGCTGCTGACCGGATTTATTCTGGGATCGTTGCGGATTTTATGGCCATGGCAAAGCCCGGTTTATCTTATGGACCAAAACAGCACTCCAATTCTTAAAGACGGAGCTGAAGTTATTGTAAGCTATAAGCAATACATCCCTGATAGTTTTTCTTCAGATGTGTTATTGGCCATTTTCTGGATAATCGTCGGTATTGTATCTATTGCGCTGATAGAGTATTTCGCAGCTAAACAGGCAAAAAAAGAGATATAATGGCACTTTTCGGGATTATCGGAAAATCACTGGCACACTCTTTTTCCCCATCGTTTTTCAATGATTTTTTCAAGAAAAACAATTTCAATCATGATTACCGGTGCTTTGAGCTTTCATCAATAAGTAAGTTACCGTGGCTGATTGAGAACTATCCCTCTCTTGTTGGTTTCAATGTTACTATTCCTTACAAAAGAGAGATACTGAGCTATCTGGATTATATTTCGGATGAAGCAAAAGAGATTGGCGCCGTAAATACTGTTATCATCACCCGAAATGGTAAAGAAATCTTTCTAAAAGGTTATAACACAGATGTTACCGGATTCATCATTACACTAAATTCATTAAACAAATCATTTAAAAAAGCCGCAATACTTGGTACCGGTGGAGCTTCATCTGCTGTGGCATTTGCGTTAAAGAAAAAAAATATCTCATACTTTTTTGTCTCCAGAAACCCGAAAACAGAAGAATACTCCTATGCTGATTTGTCAGATGGCAGATTTTGCAATGCAGATCTCATTATAAATACTACTCCGTTGGGTATGTATCCTGACATTGAAAATATGCCTGAAATTCCGGTTCAGCATCTTAACAGTAACCATACTGTTATCGATTTGATTTATAATCCGTCGGAGACATTATTGCTTCAAAAGGCAAAACAAAAAGGGTGCACTATTGTTAACGGTGCGTTGATGCTTGAAAAACAAGCAATTGAAGCCTGGGAAATATGGAAAAATGAAATTTGTTGACGCATCAGTATATTTTATATTTTTGTTACAAAGAAAATCATCAACATAACTAAAACTCAAATTTTATGAAAAAGGTACTACCCCTGTTACTGATCGCTTTAATGTTCATGGCATGTGGCAATCAGAACACAAAGAAAGAGACTACAGAGGCTCAAACTGAAACTGAAATCAAAGCTGATATTGTTGAAACTGATGTTATCGACTTCCTTAATAACAAGGAGGATCTGGTAGGTGCAACAGTTCGCATTAAAGGTACAGTAGCTCATGTGTGTGCACATGGTGGAAAGAGATTATTCCTGATGCATGAAGATACTGAAGACCGCGTGAAGGTTACTGCAGGTGAGGACATTCCTGCTTTTATGCCGGAAATGGAAGGTTCTACAGTTGCTGTTATAGGCATAGTGGAAGAACTTAAAGTTACTCCTGAATATCTTGATAACTGGCAGGCTGAAGTAGAAGCCGGAATGGGCGAAGAGTCAGAAAAAAAGATTCACACAGGTGAAGAGGGCCACGAACATCATGAAGGTGATGCTGAACATGAGCTCGGACAAATTGAAAACTACAGATCAATGCTTGCGGAGAGCGGTAAAGATCATTTATCATTCTTTAGCATCGACTGCAAAGAAATTGAAGTAATGGAGTAATCAGTTTTTTTTCTGATTTATAAAACGCATTGTCATGTATCGCACATTACAATGCGTTTTTTAAATAACAGCTTCACTGCCTTCAAACATAAAAAACAGTTACGACTAAAGTATAAATTGTTTATTCACATCATGAAACTAAGAAAACTGATACGAGTTACGCACCGGGATATGGGTTATTTCTTTTTTGCTATGACCATCATTTATGCCGTGTCCGGTATTGCCATGAATCACCTGGAAGTCTGGGATCCTAAGTATATTGTAAAGACAACAGAGGTTTCAACGGATATACAGATGAATGGAAAAGAGACATCTGAAGAGGTGGTGATGCAGATTGTAGATGCCCTTGAACTTGATGCACTGTACAAGAAACACTATTTCCCGAATGAGAATACTTTAAAAATCTTTATCCGAAGCGGAAATGCGGTTATTAATACTACGACCGGGGAAGGGATGATTGAAGTCGTTAAGCGAAGACCGGTTTTCGGAGAGTTCACCTATCTTCATTATGATCCGGTAAAGTACTGGACCTGGTTTTCGGATGCGTTTGCGGTTGGACTGATTCTACTGGCAATTACAGGTTTATTTATGGTGAAGGGAAAACATAGTATTACACGTCGCGGGTTGATCTGGACATTGGCAGGGATTGCTATTCCTGTGATATACATCATATTGTTTATGTAGTACAAATTCACACCAAAAGAAAAACCTGTAATGCCGTTAAGCTTTACAGGTTTTTTTGTGTGTGGCATTGACGCACGATCGAGTGTCTTTACACTGAATCGGCATCATAGTTGCCGGGCATATTTTATTTTACCGCATCCACGATAGCTTTGAAAGCTTCAGGATTGTTCATTGCCAGGTCGGCAAGAGTTTTACGGCTGATTTCGATATTCTTTTCATGAAGTTTACCCATGAAAGCAGAATACGACATTCCGTGTTCGCGAACTCCTGCATTTATTCTCTGAATCCAGAGAGAGCGGAAATTACGTTTTTTGTTTCGTCTGTCACGGTAGGCATAAGTTTGCCCTTTTTCCCATGAGTTTTTGGCGACCGTCCAGACATTTTTTCTTCTCCCGAATTGCCCTTTAGTGCGGCTAAGAAGCTTTTTTCTTCTGTGTCGGGAAGCTACTGAATTAACTGATCTTGGCATTTTTTAATTTTTTTTCACTCCAGCGATTCTTATCGAATTCTTTTGTGCTGAAAGTAATTAAACAATAATTTACTTCGAGAGCATCTCTTTTACATTCGCAACATCTGCTTTGTCCACGATAGCATCGTAACCGAGGTTACGTTTTCTTTTCTTGGACTTTTTAGTCAGGATGTGGCTTTTGTACGCATGCTTTCTCTTCAATTTTCCGCTGCCAGTAAACGTAAAACGTTTTTTAGCACTGGCTTTACTTTTCATTTTCGGCATTGATACAATTTTTAACCGTTAATAGAATTATTTAATCAAATGACATTACTTCTTAGGAGCAATAATCATAATCATTCTTTTACCTTCAAGTTTGGGCATTCTTTCAACTTTTCCGTAATCGGCGAGTTCTTTTGCAAATTTGAGCAAAATAATTTCACCTTTATCTTTATAGATGATAGAACGGCCTTTAAAGAAGACATCCACTTTTACTTTAGCACCCTCTTCGAGGAAACTGATTGCATGTTTTAGTTTAAAATTAAAATCATGTTAATCGGTATTTGGGCCCATTCGGATTTCCTTCACAACGACTTTAGCGGTTTTCGCCTTGATCTCTTTTTGTTTCTTTTTTTGTTCATAAAGAAACTTTTTGTAGTCGATAATTTTACAAACCGGAGGGTTTGCATTAGGCGAAATTTCCACCAGGTCAAGACCTTGTTCTTCAGATAATGCAAGAGCATCGCGGAGGTTCATAATTCCTGGCTCCACATTTTCGCCAACCACACGTACTACGGGTGCCGATATGTACTTGTTAATCCTGTGTGGATTCTCCACTTTTCTGGGGGGACGTCTGTTCCCTCTGCCTCGATAATGTGCTATAGCTTAATCTCCTATATTTAATTAAACAATTGGAAGAATGTATCATCAGGCATTCAGCAGTTGTTCTATTGTTGTATTTACCAGATCAACAAATGCTTCAGCCTTCATGGCACCCAAGTCTCCTTCTCCGTGTTTCCTTACGGAGACAGAGCCTTCCGCTTCTTCCTTTTCTCCAACAATAAGCATAAAAGGTATTTTATTTATCTCCGCATCACGGATCTTTCTACCTGTCTTCTCACTGCGGAAGTCAATTTGGGCGCGAATATCTGAATTATTTAGCAGATTTAAAAGTTTTTCCGCATAATCATGATATTTTTCACTGATTGGCAGGATAATAGCCTGTTCGGGTGTGAGCCATAACGGGAAGTTTCCTGCGCAATGTTCAATTAACACAGCCACAAATCTTTCCATGGATCCAAACGGAGCACGGTGAATCATAACCGGGCGGTGTTTTTCATTATCACTTCCGGTATATTCAAGCTCAAAACGCTCCGGCAGGTTATAATCAACCTGAATAGTTCCCAGCTGCCACTTTCTGCCCAGTGCATCGCGAACCATAAAATCCATCTTTGGCCCATAGAATGCGGCTTCGCCATACTCAACCACAGTTTCCAGTTCACGCTCTTCCGCAACTTCAATAATAGCTCTTTCTGCCTTTTCCCAATTTTCTTCAGAGCCAATATACTTTTCAGGAGTTTCAGGATCACGAAGCGAAATCTGTGTGATAAAATCCTTAAAATCAAGCGCTTTAAAGATCGTCATCACAATATCCATCACGCTTTTAAACTCATCCTTCACCTGGTCGGGAGTACAGAAAATATGTGCATCATCCTGGGTAAAACCACGAACCCTTGTCAGCCCGTGAAGCTCACCACTCTGCTCATAGCGATATACTGTACCAAACTCAGCATAACGAATCGGCAAATCTTTATAGGAGTGTGGCTTGGCGGCAAAAATCTCACAGTGATGAGGGCAGTTCATTGGTTTCAGGAAGTACTCCTCCCCTTCCTGAGGGGTAGTTATTGGCCTGAAGCTATCCGAACCATATTTATCATAGTGGCCAGAAGTTTTATAAAGATTCACATCACCAATATGTGGTGTAATTACCTGTTGATAACCAGCTTTACGCTGTACATCCTTCAGGAATGTTTCCAATCGGGAACGAAGTTCCGCACCTTTGGGAAGCCACAGAGGAAGTCCCATACCCACACGCTGGGAGAATGTAAAAATCTCAAGCTCTTTACCAAGCTTCCGGTGATCACGCTTTTTGGCTTCTTCCAGCATTTCAAGGTACTCAGTAAGCTCTTTCTTTTTTGGGAATGTGATTCCATAGATTCTGGTAAGCTGCTTCCTGTTTTCATCGCCGCGCCAATATGCTCCGGCAATGCTAAGAAGCTTGATAGCCTTGATATGTCCGGTGTTTGGAAGATGAGGACCGCGACACAGGTCTGTAAATGTACCACTCTCATAAAAAGAGATCTGACCATCTTCCAGTTCATCGATCAATTCCAGTTTGTATTCATCGCCTTTTTTGGTAAAGAATTCAATGGCTTCATTTTTAGGTACAGCCTTTCGGCTGAAAGTTTGCTTCTCTTTTGCCAACTCCTGCATCTTCTGCTCAATCTTTGGAAGGTCAGCATCAGAGATTGCATAATCCATAAAGTCTATATCATAATAAAACCCGTTTTCAATATCCGGACCGATACCGAATTTTACTCCGGGATATAATTGCTCCACTGCTTCGGCCATCAGGTGTGCCGAGGAGTGCCACATTGTTGCTTTACCTTCCGTATCATTCCAGGTCAAAAGCTGAACTGTTGCATCTTCATTTATTGGCAGCAATGCGTCCTGTACTTTACCATTTACTTTGGCGGAAAGTACATTTCTTGCCAGCCCTTCCGAAATACTCATGGCAATATCCATGGCAGATATTCCGGCCTCGTGCTTTTTCACTGAACCATCAGGTAGTGTAATATTAATCATATGGCTGTATTTTATAAAAATTGTTTGCAAATTTAACTTAATCAGGGGAAAAGAAAAAGTGATTTGACGCTATTTAGAAAATTATGCAGGTGTTTAAGGTATTAAGGCATTTTTTTTTGTGATCATTGGGTACATATCTCTGTTTTTGGTATTAACCATATATAAAATTCCTTAATTAATATTATTCCCATATTGGGAATTTATTCTATTTTTGTAAATGAAATATTATGAAGAGAGTATTTTCAAGAAGCTCATTAATCACTTTTTGGAAAAAGTATCCTGAAACAGAGCAGTATTTAAAGACATGGTATGATCTTATAATTAAAACTGATTGGACTACTCCAACGACATTAAAAAATATTTTTGGAAATGTTAGCATTCTTAAAAATGGACGTGTTGTTTTTAATTTAAAAGGGAATAAATATCGATTGGTTGCAAAAATCAATTACGAAAAACAGTGGATATTTATTCGCTTTATTGGAAAGCATGACGATTACGATAAAATTGACGCAAATACCATATGATATGAAACTGATTAAAACAGAACACGAATACAAAGAAGCGCTCGCGCGTCTGGAAATGTTGTTTGATGCGCCGGAAGGGACAAAAGAGAGTGATGAAGCAGATGTTCTTGCGCTTATTATTGATGAATATGAAAACAAGCATTTCTCAATAAGTCCTCCTGACCCGATTGAGGCCATAAGAATTAAGATGGAAGAACTAAACCTTAATCAAAAAGACCTTTCGCAGGAGTTTGGCGGAACCAACAGAGTGTCGGAAGTTTTAAATAAGAAAAGAAAGCTGACAATTGAAATGATTAGAAAACTATCCGCAAAACTAAACATTCCGGTTTCTGTGTTAATTCAGGACTATCATTAAAAACCGAAAGGTTTAAGGGCCTTATTTTATCACAAACTCCGTCCTGCGATTGTTCGCTCTGCCCTCTTCCGAATCATTGGAATCCACAGGCTTACTGCTGCCAAGACCTTTAAACGACAGCCTTGAGGCATCAATACCCATTTCCACAAGTTTTTCATAAACCGAACTGGCTCTGTTTTCTGAAAGCTTAAGGTTGTGTTCTTCGCTTCCTGTATCATCAGTATGACCAATGATTTCCATGCCCACATCAGGATTATCATTCAATATTTTACAGATCATCCGAATTTCAGCAATAGATTCATCCTTAAGTACATATTTATCGGTGTCAAAGAAAATATTTCTTGTAGAGAAGGATTTCCCTGCTTTTATGGGTGTCAGTGGAACATCTTTTTGATATGGATTTAAAACAGTACTGTTGTCTTTGAGGTAAAATCGATCAGAGTAGTACAAATACCCTTCTTTATTTGCCGTAAGCACATAATCACATCCTCCGGGTAAAGTAACCAGAAATTCGCCGGTCGATGCATCTGAAAATGATGAGATGCGCTCTTTACCTGTGTTTATTTCGGTAAGCACGAAATCTGCCTGCAAAGGTTCACCGGTTTCTTCATCGAAAACTTTACCCTTTAAGTATGTTACCGACTCCGGTTGAGCTTCCTTATATAAATTAAAGGCATAGATATCATATCTTCCCTCCCCGCCCAATTTATCGGATGAAAAGTATGCCAGTTTACCTTCAGGACCTACAATAAGCGTCATCTCATCCGACCATGTGTTAATGGGATATCCAAGATTCCGGGGCTTGCTCCAGGTTGTGTCATTTATCTTACGTGAAACAAACAGATCCTTACCTCCCATTCCGATATGCCCGTCAGAAGAGAAATATAACGTATTACCGTCGGGATGGATGAACGGCGCCATTTCACTTCCCGGAGTATTGATAACATCACCCATATTCACAGGCTTTGTAAGCGTTCCGTCCTCCTTAATTTTTGTTTGCCAGAGATCTGTCTGTCCGAGGCCACCTTCCCTGTTACTGGCAAAAAAGATGGTCTTGCCATCTGAAGAGACTGCCGGCTGCGATTCCCATGCCGTGCTGTTCACCATCGTTCCAAGATTCATTGCTTCACTCCAGGAGTTTCCTTTTCGCTGGCAAAAATAGAGATCACATCTGCCGGTATTATCCCGACGATCGCAACCGGCAAAGAATATATACCGACCATCGGGGGATAGTGTCAGTGCGCCCTCATTTCCCGGTGTATTCACCGGAGGACCAAGATTCACTGCTTTTTGCCACTCTCCGGCTCCATTCCTGTACGAGATATAAAAATCCTCTGTCTCACGCGTGCCGTATTCTGATTTATGGTACCCGGGAGGTGCCTTGATGGTAAACATCAGGAAGCTGTCGTCAACACTTATAGCGTTTATATAATCATCATAGGGTGTATTGACCTGATTACCGAGGTTATGAGGATCGAATGGCACAGGATTTTCCATTGCATTTAACGCAAAGGACACCCTCTCCTTCATCTGCTCAAGAAACTTCTTTGTTTCACCCCGCGGATTTCCAACAATTTCATATTCCTGAAAATGCTTTCCGGCCATTGCATATTCTCCTAGACTAAGCTCTGTTTTTGCCAGAACCATTAGCACATCTTTCGGATTCTCATCTTTACATTTTAAAGCATTACGATAGGCGTCGATGGCACGGAATTTATCACCGGTATTCAGGTAGATATCACCCATTAATTGCCATGCATTGAAAAAGAGACTATCCTCCTCAACCGTCTTAAATAAATAGTTTAAAGCTTCTGCGTATTGATACTGATATACAGCGTTATTAGCTTGTTCAAAATAGCGTCTTGCTTTTCGGTTTTGTGAAAACACCGGGGTTGATAAAAAGAGCAGAAGCATAAAGAAAGCTGATATTTTCAACGTGCTCTTTATGCTTCTGCTATCGTGGAGATTTATCACTTAATGTATCTGTATTTATTAAGTAAACGTTGTTGCGAAGGTTTATTGTAGCCAGGGGGGCTCATCCTCCCTATGAATAAACTTCTTTCCTGTATGCTTTCATAGTGTTCATCAACAGACCTGTAATGGTCATGGGACCTACTCCACCGGGGACAGGCGTAATCCATGAGGCCTTCTTCGACACTTCATCAAAATCCACATCTCCGATAAGGCGGAAGCCTGATTTTGTTTTATCAGAAGGAACACGGTGAATACCAACGTCAATAACTACTGCACCATCTTTCACCATATCAGCTTTCAGGTAATGAGGTTGTCCAAAGGCAGCAACAACAATATCAGCTTCAGCGGTTATCTGCTCAATATTCTGAGATCTTGAGTGTACGGTTGTAACAGTACAGTTTCCCGGGTCTGCCTTACGGGAAAGCAGAAGACTCATGGGTGTTCCGACAATATTCGATCGCCCGAGCACAGCACAACTCTTTCCTGAAGTTTCAATTTTGTAATGTTCCAGAAGCATCAGTATACCGAAAGGTGTTGCAGGAAGGTAAGTCGGGAGACCCGAAACCATTTTCCCTACATTCTCAGGATGGAATCCATCCACATCTTTGGAAGGATGAATAGCCTGAATCACCGTATCTTTATCAATATGATCAGGAAGCGGAAGCTGAACAATCACGCCGTCAATTTCATCATCCTGATTTATAAAATCGATTACGCCAAGAAGCTCATCCTGAGTTGTTTCCGCGGGAAGACGATACAGTGTGGATGTAATACCCACTTTCTGACAAGATTTCTCCTTGTTAGCTACGTATGTCTGACTGGCAGGATCTTCACCAACAAGGATAGCTGCGAGGTGCGGTGCACGTTTTCCGGCATCGATTAATCCGGCAACTTCTTCCTTTATTTTATCACGTATGGCATTTGAAGCCTCTTTTCCATCAATAAGTTTCATAGTTTAAAGTTTAGAAGATGAACAAGCCTGAAAGGTATTGGTTCAAATATTATTGTTTTGGCATATTCCGCATCATGCGCATCATGTTTTTACCACCTGCACCTGACATTGCCTTCATCATTTTTCTGGTTTCTCCAAATTGCTTGATTAACTGATTTACTTCCTGAACAGTTGTACCGGCGCCATTTGCAATACGTCTTCTTCTGCTTCCGTTAAGGATCACAGGGTTTGAACGCTCTTCAGGAGTCATTGAACGAATAATTGCTTCAATACCCTTAAAAGCGTCATCATCAATATCCACATTTTTCAATGCCTTACCCATACCGGGAATCATTCCCATGAGGTCTTTCACATTACCCATTTTTTTGATCTGTTGAATCTGGGAAAGGAAGTCATCAAAGTTAAACTGGTTTTTGGCAATTTTCTTCTGAAGGCTTCTTGCCTGCTCGGCATCAAACTGTTCCTGAGCTTTTTCAACAAGAGAAACGATATCACCCATGCCCAGAATCCTGTCTGCCATACGTTTAGGATAGAAGACATCCAGCGCATCCATTTTCTCACCAAGACCCACAAATTTGATGGGCTTATTCACAACCGCGCGGATTGTCAGAGCAGCACCACCACGGGTATCACCATCGAGTTTGGTAAGCACAACGCCTTCAAAGTTCAGGCGGTCATTAAAAGCTTTTGCAGTATTAACGGCATCCTGACCGGTCATGGAGTCAACCACAAAAAGGGTTTCATGGGGTTTAACTGCTGCTTTTACTGCAGTAATTTCCTTCATCATAGCCTCATCAACAGCCAGACGACCGGCGGTATCGACGATTACTGTAGAGAAGTTATTACTTTTAGCATATTTAATTGCATCATTGGCAATTCTCACCGGATCTTTGCTTTCAGGATCGGTATATACCTCGGCCGAAACCTGTTCACCAAGAACCTTCAACTGATCGATTGCGGCAGGTCGGTAAACGTCACCGGCCACAAGCAGCACTTTTTTCTTCTTTTTTGTTTGCAGATGATTGGCAAGCTTTGCCGAAAAGGTTGTTTTACCGGAGCCCTGCAGACCGGCAATCAGAATTACATTTGGATGACCATCGATTTCCAGTGGCACTTCTTCACCACCCATAAGTGTGGTAAGCTCATCGTGTACAATTTTCACCATTAGCTGCCCTGGCGATACAGAAGTTAAAATCTTCTCCCCCAGTGCTTTCTTCTTTACTTCTTCCGTGAAATTCTTTGCCACTTTGAAACTAACGTCGGCATCAAGAAGTGCCTTTCTGACATCTTTCAGTGTTTCGGCAACATTAATCTCCGTAATGTGTCCCTGGCCCTTTAATATTTTAAACGACCGTTCCAGTCTGTCACTTAAACTCTCAAACATTGTATGCTGATTTTTTTATTAGCGGCAAAGATAATAAGATTTTATATACGAATAAGAAGCGCCAAAGAGCTGTTGAGATTCTTTAGAAAGGAACATTATTGGAGATACATTGTTAAAAAAGCCAAAAATGAATATTTATTTCGTTATTTTTTTTCTATTTTTGTAGGTCGATAACAGAAGCAGGTAAAAAATGACCTAAAAAAACTATTCTAAATAAGTATAACCCAAACATGTCTAATTAAACATCAAGTCAAATGAAAAAACTTACTCTATTGGTATTGAGTCTTTTTGTAGGTTTCGGCCTCATGGCTCAAATATCAGATGATTTTGAATCTTACACAGCAGGTATGCGCCTGGCTGAGCAAAATCCAACCGTGTGGACAACATGGAGTAATGCTCCCGGCGGATCTGAGGATCCATTTGTATCTGACGATGTGGCTAACAGCGGTGTTAACAGCTTCGTTGTTGAAGCAGGTAACGACTGTGTGCTTCCTCTTGGTGACCTGACAACAGGTAACTACAACTTCACATTCAAGATTTATGTTCCTGCAGGATTCACCGGATACTACAACGTACTCCATATGTTCGACGGAGCTGCTTCTGAATGGGGAACTCAGGTGTATTTTGGTGCAAACGGCGCAGGTCTTGTCGATGGTGGTGAAGCCGGTGCAGGTTCTTTCACCTATGCTTACGATACCTGGATCACTGTTGAAAACAAAATCAACCTTACTTTCGACCAGGCTACTGTTGCTATCGATGGCGTTGACCTCGTAACATGGCAGTGGAGCATGGGTACTTTCGGCGACCCGGGCCTCAACCAGCTTGGTGCTGCCAACTTCTACGCATGGGATGAAGAAGGTACTCCTAAATTCTACATCGACGATGTTGAGCTTATCGACCTCGGCGGCGGTGGAGTTGGTGAACCTCCTGTAAACCTCATGGGTGAAGTAATCGATGATTTCTACATTGAACTCAACTGGGACGAGCCGGGTGCTTCTCAATCAGAACTCCTTTGGGATCAGATTGACCCACTGGATGAATCATACGGTAAATCAGCACAGGACTTCGAGGCAGCATATGATGTATATGATGCTGAAGTAGCCTCTGACTTTGTACTTACTGAAGCAGCTGAACTTAACAAAGTAGCATTCCGCTTCTTCTACAATGCCAATGGTGCCGGTAATGTTGACCCTCGGGTTTTCAACGTTGCAATCTTCCCTGATGAAAGTGGTGTTCCCGGTGAAACTGCTCTCTACTCAACTACTACTGTTGAAGCTGCTCCGGACGAAAACAATGTTTTCACAGGTGAGCTCGTAGATCCTATTTCGCTTGACGCAGGTACTTACTGGATTGGATTCTCTATCCAGCTGGAATATGGTACTATTGAAATTCAGGGTTACGCCAACCAGCGTGCAGCTACTGACAATGATACCCCCGGTTACTGGAGAAACCCAGGTGACGGATTTGGTAGTGGATTTACAACATGGACTCAGGATATCGCTTCTGAAGGTGGTGTTCCTGAAGATCTTTGTTTCGCAGTTTATGGTGCGCCTGCAACAGCTAAGGATCTTGCCAACATGAACGATTTTAACAATGTTGTTGTTGAGAAAAACTTCCAGGCTGCTGACCTCGCAGTTACTACATCAGCAAAAACTGACAACGTAGCTCCTGCTAACCTCAAAGGTGGTCGTGAACTCCTTGGTTACAATGTTTACAGAGGTGGTGAAGTAATTGCTGAAGAGATTTCTGCAACTACTTACCTCGATGGCGAACTTGAGCCGGGTGCTTATACATACCTTGTTACTGCAGTTTACACAGAAGGTGAATCAGAGCCTGCAGGCCCTATCACAATTGAAATTACTGCTGGTGTTCCTGTAGCTAACATTACTCCTAACGTACTCTCAGGTGGTCTCGTTTATTTCGGACAAACTGCAGAGAAGCAGTTCAACGTTGCCAACGACGGTAATGGTGATCTGATGTATGAAGTATTCGCCAGCTACAACAGCGATGCAAAAGTTTACGCTTCTAAACCTCATACTTTCACAAAAGCTCCTGAAGGAATAGCTAACCTCGTTTCTGCAAAAGGCGGAGAGGCTTCAAACTATGTTACTGAAGGACGTGAATTACTTTGGGATAACGCTGATATCGACCTCTCAGGAAGTGGTCTCGTTTCAGGTGGTTATGGTGGTCTTGGTGCTACTGACAACCTCGTAAACGCTGCTGATGACTTCATGGTACCAAGTGGCGAAGAGTGGATGGTAGAATTTGTTCACACTGAAGGTTTCCCTGACGCATCAACAGTAGATCCTCCAACAGGATTCGGTCTTAAGTTCTATGCTGACGCATTCGGAGCTCCCGGTGATGTAATTTATGAAGAGATTGTTCCATGGACTGACTATGAATCACAGGATCTCGTTCTGGCAATGCCTCAGACTTTCGCAGCAGGTCGTTACTGGGTTACTGTTTATGCATGGTATGAAGATGGTACTGCTCTTGATGGTAGTCGCTGGAACTGGTACATGGGTAACACCGGTATCGAAAATGAAGCTGTACTTCAGGATCAGCCTGGCTTCTTTGGTGGTATGGACTGGACACAGATTAACGCTGGTCTCGGACTTGGTGAGAAATCTATGTTCTTCGTACTTGAAGGTACTAAAACTATGACTGACAACTGGATGTCATTTGATCCTATGGCTGGCACTGTTCTTCCACTGGAAGATACTGACGTAACAGTTACCATTGATCCAATGGGAATTCTGAACCCTGCAAATATTCAATACTCAGGTACTATCATGATCTATACAAACGATTCTGATCTTCCTGTAAAGAATATTCCTATCGCAATGCAGCTTACCAGTGTTGGTATTGGTGAAGAAGAAGCTACCTATGTTATGGTATATCCTAACCCTGCTACAAGTGTTATGAATATCCAGGCAAACGAAAACATCAAAAACATCCGTGTTATGAACCTCGCAGGCCAGACAGTTGTTTCCACAGCTGTTGACGCTGAGCGTTATCAGATCAATGCTTCTGATTTCGACGCAGGTATCTATTTCGTACAGATCGAAACTGACAACGGAATCACTACACAAAAGATTACTGTTCAATAAGAGACAGAATCCATAATATTTTAAAGGGCGCTCGTTTGGGCGCCCTTTTTT
>PKSY01000116.1 GCA_002869405.1 Marinilabiliales bacterium | reverse complement strand
GGAAACTCTGTTGGTGCCATTGCTGCCGGCGGATGTGCGAAAATGAACGAAGTCTATTTCTGGGCAGGAGATAAGATTACAGATACATGGGTGCTCTTTGGAGATCCTTCTCTCGAATTTCGGTCTACCTACCCCGCTGGACTCGAAGTAATTCACCCTGAAGAAATATCCTATCTGTCGGAGGAAATAGCTGTAAATGTAATCGCACAACACGCTGTTGTAACACTTTCCAAAGATGGCGAAATTATTTCCTCTGTAGTTGCAGAGAATGGAACAGCTATATTACCCGTTGTCAATCAATTGGCGAAAAATACCACCTATGATATTGTGGTAAGCTCAACCAACAGAATACCTTATGTTTCTACCATTATTACCTCGGATTTGCCGGGAAATATTTCATCAGTAAACCCTGTAAATAAATCAAATATGGTTTCAGTCGTGCCTGATTTTGCATGGCATTGCGATGGTGAGTGCGAAGGTTTATCGTATCGCATTTTCCTTGGAACAAATAATCCTCCCACTGATTTGTTAAATGGTATTATTGTAGAAAACCAAAGTTATTCACCCGGCATGGTTTTACAACAGAATGCCACTTACTTCTGGCGGGTAGATGCCATTTACGGAGATAAAGTTATAGAAGGTGAAGTATGGGAGTTCTCAACCCTTCCTGATCCTGATGAAGATTTTGAGCATTTTTATGATGAAGGGAAAATGGCTCCGTTAAACCTTGGAAATCCTTCGTGGCTTGTAGAAACTGATAATCCGTTCCGCGGAATATATAGTGCCAAAAGTAATAAGTTGAATCAGGGTGAAGAGTGTGTGATGGAACTTAACTGTTCACTTGAAAGTAACGATTTTGTAGGCTTCTGGGTGAACCTGAAAGGGGAGAGTGGTGAAGGTGAATTCCAATTCTTTGCCAATGATGAAAATCTGATTACTTTAAATGAAGAGACCGGTTGGACCTGGCTCGAGTTTCCTCTTGCCCCTGGCCAATATACTCTTGTATGGAAATATGTTAAAAATGCCGCTGAAAATGTTGAAGCAATGGCATGGATCGACGATATTTATATTCCCGGAAACAGGGAAGTATATTCCTTTGCCGGTGATGATTTTACAGTTTGTATGCAGGATCACCCGATGCTGAATGCTACAGCAGAAGCCTGGACAAGCTTGCAGTGGAGTACTGATGGTGACGGAGGTTTTAATGATTCGAAAACATTATCTCCACATTATTTCCCGGGTCCCTACGACCTGTCAAGAGGTTCTGTAAATCTAACAATAACAGTTAGGAATGATAAAACAATGACGGAAGTGTCGGATGAAGTAACAATCTATTTTTCACGACCTCCGGAAGTAAAGATAAAAGTTAATTCGCAGTAATTAATTTTTGCGGTGTACGTTGTCAAAAACAGCTGTGCGGATTTTCGCACAGCTGTGTTTTTTTATCCATGTGATTCCGCGTTTTTACCTCTCCTGAAATAATCCCACAAAAATTATTATCTTTTTAGATTATTGATATAGAGTGTTTTAAGCTAAGTGATTTAGCTAGGTGATTTTTAATAGTGTGTTTGGAATACGCCTTGCCAATAGGTAAGCACAACAACAGACAGTACTTGACACTATGAAAAAAATCACTACGATAATCACACTTTTGGCAATCATGTTTTCGGCTGCTGTATCGGCCGAAAACACTGATGCCATGAATGCTGATTATGTGGTTAGTGCCGGTGAAACAATCTTACTTGATGCCACTACACCTGATGTTGTTGATTATCTCTGGATGCACTCCAATGAAACTTCACCTGTAATTTCAATAAATACTGAAAATTTAACTCCCGGGATATATTCTTACAGTGTAATGGTTACAAATGAGTTTGGCTGCACAAGTGAGGCTACCGTCAGTGTGAAAGTAACAGCCCTTGAAAATAATGAAAACGCTTTTTCAAGTCTCGTATATCCTAACCCTGCATCAGGCACAATAAACTATGACCTGATTTCCCTTCCTGATAATGACTACTCGGTTTCTCTCTTTTCTACTTCAGGAGATCTGGTTTATTCTAAAGAAGAGTACTCTTCTAATTCTTTCTCTTCAGGTTCTCTGGATCTTTCATCTGTTCAACCGGGAGTTTATTTTGTTCAGTTTGCAGGAAACGACTTCCAGTCTGTGGAGAAAATAATAGTTCAGTAACCTAAATTCCTAAACTACGTACCCCACCACATTGAGTATTATTTTACGTATATTTACGTAGTTATAACTGATTGTCTATTCAATTGGTTGACAGTGTTTTAGGTTATTTGATGTTTGGATATATTCTAAAGCACCAGTTATTTATTCGTATTTTTATTTATTGATTGAGCGAATCTTCTGTTCTATATTTGAAATTGGATAAATAAGATAATTTAATATGACACGGATTCAATATAGTTTTTTGGTAGTATTTTTCGGATTGTTGCTCTCATCGATTTCGGTCAGAGCAGAAGATTTTATTGAAAATCCGCTGAACTTAAGTTCACCGGATAGCCTTAATGCTGCCATGGAGAAACAATTAAATATCATTGTTTCCAGGCTGTTATCACCAAACGGAGATGGCGTAAATGATTACTGGCATATTCAGGGAATTGATAAATATCCTGATAACAAAGTTGTAATCTTTAACCGTTGGGGCGATAAGGTTGAAGTGATAAAAAACTATGATAACCAATCAAACCGTTGGGAAGGGAAAGATGAGAAAGGGCACATGGTTCCCGATGGTACTTATTACTACATGCTTGAGTTAAGCAAAGAAAGAAAGACATTAAATGGCTGGGTTTACCTGGTTCAATAATAAAACGAAACTTAGAATTTAATACAGATATCTATGAAATCTAGATTTTTACCTGCTATTAAAGTTAACCATAGGATTATTCTCGCTTTGAGTGTAATCATATTATTGTTATCACATCGGGGATTTTCACAATCATTGAGTTCTCTGGATACAGATACTTTAAAATATTATTCAAGTGAAACATTACTTGTTGATGTTTTAGATGATCTGCGCGATGATAAACCCGATCCCGGGCAAAAAAGAGAGGCGCAACATATCATTAACGCTCTTCTTAAATTAAGTCCTGGTATCTTCTCGGATACTTTGTCTATTCCGGTTCAGGATTTTGAGATATCACTTGGTTCATTGTTGTCAGGAACTGTTATAACTGAGACTGAAAGCAATGCAAATATTCCTCCTTTGAGTCAGGAGAATAACCGAAAGGGGTCAGCTAAAAAAGGCGGTAACAGAGATTTGAAAGGTTCAGGTGGAGTCAACTCTATCCGTGTGGATGATGCAGTTGACGCTCCCATGAATAGTTACTCTGCAGCGCAGCTTGTCCAGGAGGTGCTCGTTACAGGTTGTCTTACTGCCAGTAATATTACTTTTTCAGGAAATGAAAGTGTACAGATAGGATATTTCAATAAAGGAAATGCCGATTTTCCATTGTCTGAAGGTATAGTGCTTTCAACTGGAAATGTTGCTGATGCAGAGGGGGATAATACAGCCACAAATATAACTACTGAGGTTGGAACCGGAGGAGATACTGAACTTCAGAATATTGCCACAGGTACAGTTCAGGATGCCTCTGTTCTCGAGTTTGATTTTGTGCCGGCAGGTAATACCGTGACATTCAGCTATATCTTTGCCAGTGAAGAGTATCCTGAATGGTCTTGCTCAGAATATAATGATGTTTTCGGATTTTTTGTTACTTCTCTTGAGAATGATGGTATAAATTATAACAACCAGAATGTTGCTCAACTTCCCGGAGGTCTGGGAAATGTTTCCATCAATAATGTTCATGGACCAGGGCGAGGAGATGGTTCTCTAAGTTATAACTATGATGAGACGCTCTCTAATCCTTTTGGCTGTTCCGGTGTGTCAACCTCCACAGTTTTTTCTGAAAATTTTTCAAGTGGATTAGCTCAGTGGACCTTTAATCCCTCACAGGGAAACTGGTATATTAAAAGTTCAAAGGCCAGATTTGATGACAGAACACCAAGCAGAAGATATAACTATAGCTATGCAATGGAGTCCGTTGCAATTAATGTTACACCAAATATTACAACTGAATTATCGTATAATCTTCAGCTTAATGATTATTCTGATAATCAGCAGGAATTTATGGAGGTTGAGGTATGGGACGGAAGTTCGTGGAATAGTGTGGCTATTTATGCGAATGATGGCAACTTTAGTAATTCTTATCAGATAGATATATCTGCGTATGTGACTACAAGTCAAATTAAAGTTCGTTTCCGTGCTCATGGAGATGATTCCAATGATATCGATTATTGGTATGTGGATGAAATTCAAGTAACGCAGTCTGTTGTTTCAGGAAGCAATGAAACAGATTATTATTCTTTTAATACTTCCTGCTCTAGCTCAAATCCAGACTATTATGTGGATCAGAGTTCTTATGTTTATGAAACAGGAACAGGCGATTGTATAGAAAGTGTCAGAGGTTTTCCTCCCTATACATTATACAAAAATATTGAAGCAGACGGACGCACAGTGAAACTTACAGCAACTTTTACTGCAGTACCTTGTTCAACATATCATATTAAGCTGGCTGTAGGTGATGTTGCTGACAGACAATATGATTCATGGGTTTTCCTTGAAGGAAGCTCTTTCTCTTCCAATGATGTTCAGCTAACTGCATATGGAAATGGAGTCCTTGGCGCAGAAGAAATATATGAAGGTTGTACAAGTAATTCACTTATTGTAAGCCGCACTTCAGGGGATAATTCACAGGAATTATCGGTTGATGTAAGTTATAGCCCTGCTGGAATCAATGGAGTGGATATCGTTCAGATGGATGGGTCTCCTTTACCCAATAACATAACTTTACCACCCGGAGTCGATAGTGATACATTATTTTATTATGCTGTTGATGATGGAACGCAGGAACCGGCAGAAACCGAAGTGTTTACGATGAGTTTTAATACCGGATGCCCTTGTGATCCTGTACCAAATGTAATATCACTTGACTTGACAATATATGATGCGATATCTTTGGAAGAACCGGATATTATCTCATCCAACGTGGAATGTGCAGGAGAATCAAATGGTGTTATTGTGGTTAACCCATTGTGGGGGTCCGGCGTTTATGAATTCCAGATAAATGGCGGGACCTGGCAAAGTAGTAATACGTTTTCAGCATTACCTCAGGGTATGTACACTATTGGGGTGCGTGACTCCTTATACCAATTTAACTGCCAGCCAGTGATTGAGGTTGATAGTGTGTTAATAGAGGAACCTGAGCCGATAGTTGCAAGTGCAGGTTTAGACAAAACTATATGTAATGGAACAACCACTGTTCTGAATGGTAGCGGAGGTGCCTTGTTCTCATGGTCTCCTTCTGATTGGCTAAATAATGCAAATGTTGCATCACCTGTTGTGACACCATCCGGAGTTACAAATACGCCTGTTTCTAAAACATATATTCTAACTGTAACAGATGCAAATGGTAATTGTGCCGATACCGATACTATCATCGTAAATGTTAATCCAAGACCAGAAGTGAATATTACTGCAAATGGTGAGGTGACAAACTCATATGATGTGTGCCCGGATGATAACACTGTTTTGTTTGCAAATATTCTTTCCTCAACGCAAACATCATCTTCTGCATTTTTATGGAATAATGGCGAAACAACACAGTCAATAACGGTTAGCCCTAACAGTTCTCAGACTTTCGATGTTACTGTTGAAAATGAATACGGATGTGCTAAAACTGATATTATTCAACTCCAGGTTTACCCTATATATGTATCTGTTGATGCAATTACTGATGTTATTTGTACTGAAGATGCTGATGCAGGCGCAACAATAAATGTCTCCGGGCATCCTGGTATTTTCCCTGTCTCGGTAAATATTACCAGTGATTTAGGGTATTCTAACAGCCTGAATTTTACAGAAGCAGGCCAACAGTTAATTTCAAACCTTGGCATAGGTAGTTATTCAGCTGTTGGGTCCTCCTTAACTATTGGCTGTACCTCAACAGACTCCTTTATTATTCAGGCTTCTGATGATACTCCTCCGGTTTTGGATTTTCGAAAGCCTGCTGATTCTGTTGTTGTGTTAATTATTCCTGATGGTCAGACTTCCGGTTACGTTTCTGTACCTGAGCCAGAGGCAACAGATAACTGCTCTGTTTCAGTTGATAATGACCAAACTGGTGGAGCTAATGCCAGCGGTACCTATCCGCTCGGTACAACAGTTATAACGTATACAGCTACTGATAGTAATGGCAATGATGTTACTTTGACACAGAAAGTTGAAGTTTATCCTGATTCTCATTCTTCGATATCATGTCCTCCTGACATTAACATTGGGCAAAACCCGTCACCTGAAGATTTTACCATAGATCTGGATCAGGTAGCATTATCGACAGCGAATAACTGGACACCTGTGGATACTACATATAGCGCGTTGAGCGCTCCACTTCCCGATCCAGCAGGAACCGGATGCGATTATTATCGAACCAGAACTTATACAGCTACCTGGGTCCATAAGAATGGGGTGAATTATCATGATGATGAGTGTACAAGATATTATTATTTTAGTCAGGATGATGAGGCCCCCACGATTACCTGCGCTCCAGATGTAGCAGTAAATGTCGATTCGGGAGAATGTTATGCAACAGTAACACTAACAGCGCCAACTACTTCTGATAACTGCGGTGTAGCGAGTGTAACGAACAATGCTCCTGCCAGTGGACAATATCCGGTAGGAACAACAACCGTAACCTGGACAGTCACCGATGATAATGGCTTAACGGCCACGTGTGAACAGGATGTGGTGGTAACAGATAATATCGCACCAACGATTACCTGCGCTTCTGATGTAGCAGTAAATGTGGATGCTGATGAGTGTTATGCAAGTGTAACATTAGTTGCACCGACCACAGCAGATAACTGTGGAGTAGCAAGTGTCACTAACAATGCACCTGTCAGTGGAGAATATCCAGTAGGAACCACAACCGTGACCTGGACAGTCACCGATGATAATGGCTTAACGGCCACGTGTGAACAGGATGTGGTGGTAACGGATAATATCGCACCAACGATTACCTGCGCTTCGGATGTATTTGTAAATGTGGATGCTGATGAGTGTTATGCAAGTGTAACATTGGTTGCACCAGTAACAGCAGACAACTGTGGAGTAGCAAGTGTCACGAACAATGCACCTGTCAGTGGAGAATATCCTGTAGGAACCACAACAGTGACCTGGACAGTCACCGATGATAATGGCTTAACAGCGACGTGTGAACAGGATGTTGTGGTAACAGATAATATCGCACCAACGATTACCTGCGCTTCGGATGTAGCAGTAACAACAGACGCCGGCGTTTGTAATGCAGCAATAACAGTTCTGACTCCTACTACAACTGATAATTGTGGCATTGCCTCAATTATTAATGACTTTAATGGAACTTCTGATGCAAGTGGTACATATCCTATTGGGACGACAAGTGTAAAATGGACTGTTACTGATAATTCAGGAAATACAAGCAGTTGCATTCAGCTGATAGAGGTTGCAGATGATGAAGACCCTTCCATTTCAAACTGTCCTTCAGATATTTCCATATCTGTAAATGCAATGACATGTAATGCTATTGCCACATGGACAGCCCCGACGGCTAGTGATAATTGTTCAATAAGTTCGTTTGCTTCCACACATAACTCCGGAGATGCATTTTCAGTGGGTACAACTACTGTTACTTATACAGCAACAGATGCAGCAGGAAATACAGCAAACTGCAGTTTCAATGTAACTGTAACAGATGTAATCCCAACAATAAGTATAGATGATATAAGTGTAGTTGAAGGCGATGCAGGTACAAAAGCAATGGATTTTACAGTATCATTGTCCGTCGCTGCATGTACAACAGCAATATCAGTGGATTATACAATAAATGCATTAAGTGCAACAGAAGATACTGATTATACAGCAACAAGTTATACAAACACCTTAAATTTTGCAGCTGGAGAGACCAGCAAGACTATTAGTGTCAATGCAAATGGTGATTTGATTACAGAAAATGATGAAACCTTTAAAATCGTTTTATCTGGTGTTTCAAATGCAACTATTTCTGATAGTGAAGCGATTGGAACGATAGAGGATAATGATGCAGCCGAGTTAAACCTTGATGCAACGACCTATAGTGTGAATGAAGGCGATGGAACGCTGACAATTACCGTAACGCTGGATACAGCAGTAGAAGGCGGGGTAAGTGTAAACTATGCAACCAGCAACAGCAGTGCT
>PKSY01000016.1 GCA_002869405.1 Marinilabiliales bacterium | reverse complement strand
CGGATTGCATTGATTCTATGGAGGCGCAAACCCTGGCGGGTTTTATCGCCCCGGGAACCTATTTCCATTATTCCATTCCTGCAATCACTTTAATCAAATAATCCCTAAATGGGATTTGTCAATATCGGGAAAACAATATTCGGATATCCACCTATACCGTGACACATCATCTCCGGGCCATCACCACACATCGCATCGCGATGGCGGCTCCATAGCCCGGGGATCCGTCACACACACTACACAATCCGGTACGGATTGCGGTTGGGGATCCCAAATTATTCTTATCTTTATGCAACCAATATTAATGTTAGCTGTATATGAAATCCAACAAAGAGATAGAAACAATTGAAATCTACTCAGGCACCTCGCTTGATGCAGCGTTTATAAAGACTATGCTTGAAGACGCAGGCATCATGGCATTTTTAAAAGATGACAATATGGGGACCATCGCCCCATTTCAGGTCTCCGGAGGTGGTGCCGGTGCAGTAAAGATTGTAATCAATGCCGAAAACTACGAAGAGGCAAAAAAGATTGTGGAGCGTTTTGAAGAGGGACGTCAGGAATAAGGCATGATTATCACTTGACGCGATACCATCGCCACTCCTAATATCCCAAGAGTACTTAAAAACACTGCTATTGAATATTACTCACTGAGTGTTGAATATTGGATATTAATTTGCCCGTGCTGTAAGTCCCAAAATTTCATACGCCTTTTCGGTGGCCTTGCTGAAATTATCAAGAATCAATTCCTCCTGAATCAGATCGGTGAGCTGGTACTTCTTCAGATCTTCTCTGATTTCGGCATTTACTCCCGACAGAATAATGGTAATCCCCTTGTTTCTCAGGATATTAACAGCATCTTTAAGGTTATGAAATCCCGTTTGATCTATAAAAGAAACATGTCGCATTCTGAGTATCAAAACATCACACTTTAGTCCCACTTCTTCAATTGCTTCAGAGTATCTTCTCGCTGAAGCAAAAAACAAGGGTCCGCTTATTTCATATATATTTATCTTATCAGGAAAGTCAGAGTAATTTTCAATGATATCATTATCAACAATATTGTTAATCCTTTTGTCACTGATGTCAGCCATCCTTTTCATAAAGAGTATTGCGGATAAAAGCACGCCGATTTCAATAGCGAGTGTTAAATCGTAAAATACGGTAATAAAGAATGTTGTAAGCAGAATCAGGATATCGAAATAGGAGCCTTTGAGGATGGAAATGAAAGAGCGCCACTCACTCATATTGTACGCCACCACAATCAGAATTCCTGCCAGACAAGACATGGGAATCAGCTTGGCCCATTTACCCAGAAACAGCATTATTACCAATAAAGTGATAGCATGTACGATGCCTGAGATTGGCGTTCGTCCGCCGTTTTTTACGTTTGTGGCTGTGCGTGCTATTGCTCCTGTGGCAGGAATACCGCCAAAGAATGGAGTTACAATATTTGCAATCCCCTGTGCAATCAGCTCGGTATTGGAACGATGCTTTCCGCCAATCATACCATCGGAGACCACCGCAGAGAGCAACGACTCGATGGCGCCCAACATGGCGATGGTCAATGCGGGAGCGATGTAGCTTTGTAAATCCGCAAACTGAAAATGAGGAGTAGTAATATGTATTTTATTGGGAATCTCGCCAAAGAAAGTCTCGATGGTAGGCACCTCAAGATGAAAAAGATGAACCACGAGAGTAATAATAATTATTGAGAGGAACGATCCGGGAATTTTTGAGACGATTTTTTTAGAAAAGACGGTGATCAGGATGGTCGCCACCGTTAAAGCAAATGCAATCCAGTTGATACTATCAATATTGGCAAAATAGATCATCCACTTATCGTAAAACCCGGAAGGCACTTTTTCGATTGAGAGGCCAAAAGCATCTTTTATCTGTGTGGAAAAAATAACCAAAGCAATGCCACTTGTAAATCCTACGACCAGCGAGTGCGGGAAATATTTTAGCAGTGTTCCCAGTTTCAGCAATCCAAATATTACGAGAAACACACCGGCAAGCATAGTAGCGATAATGAGCCCATCGACACCATATTGTTCAACGATGCCGTAAACAATAACGATAAACGCGCCCGTTGGTCCGCCGATCTGCACCCTGCTGCCGCCCAGAAGAGAGATTAGGAACCCGGCTACGATGGCGGTAATAAGTCCTTTTTCAGGAGATACACCTGATGCAACTGCAAAGGCAATTGCAAGCGGCAGCGCAACAATTCCAACCACAATCCCTGACATTACATCACGGGAAATCTGCTTCTTCTCCAAACCGGTTTTTAGGATAGAGAAAAGTTTTGGTTTAAATATTTTATTCATTCCGAAAAAATTTGGGCAAATGTATGTCAGAATAGAATATGTTATGGTCTTATCAGGAAATATTATTGATTACTCCAGCCCCGTAATAAAAACATTGGGATACCGTACCCCATCGCCACACCCAATATCCAAAAAGCGCTTAAAATACCGCTATTGAATATTACTCATTAAGTGTTGAATATTGGATATTAATTTGCCCGTGATTGTTTTCCGGCACTTATCCCTGCACTAAACAACCCTTACAAGATAGTAGTTTTTCTTACCGCGTTGTGCAAGAATGTATTTATCGTTCAAAAGGTCATTTACGCCGATAGTATATTCCTCTTTCACCTTTTCTTTATTGATGGAGATGGCGTTTTCTTTCAGGCTGCGGCGTGCTTCACCCTTAGATTTCATAAACCCTGTTTTATCCGATAACAGATCCGCAACCGGAATTCCGGTCTCTATGTCAGACTTGCTGACTTCGGCCATGGGAACACCCTCGAATACTGCCAAAAGTGTTTTTTCATTGAGTTTCCTCAGGGTCTCGGTTGTTCCTTTTCCAAAGAGAATTTGTGAGGCTTCTACTGCTGCATTGTACTCCTCTTCCGAGTGCACACGACAGGTGATATCCTGAGCAAGTGTTTTTTGCAGAAGGCGCATATGCGGAGCTTCTCTGTGTTCTTCAACGAGTTTCTCAACGGTTTCTTTATCCAGCAGTGTAAAGATTTTTATATACTTCTCAGAATCCTCATCGGAGCAGTTAAGCCAAAACTGATAGAATGCATAAGGAGAGGTTTTTTCCGGGTCGAGCCATACGTTTCCGGATTCTGTTTTACCGAATTTCGAGCCATCGGCTTTGGTAATCAGCGGACAGGTAAGGGCAAATGCTTCACCTTGAGCGATACGGCGTATCATTTCTGTTCCGGTAGTAATATTACCCCACTGATCGGAGCCGCCCATCTGTAGTTTGCAATTCTTCTCCCTGTAGAGGTTGAGGAAGTCGTAACCCTGCACCAGCTGATAGGTAAATTCCGTAAACGACATTCCTGACTTCGAATCTGCCCCCAGACGCTTCTTAACAGAGTCTTTCGACATCATATAATTTACAGTAATGTGTTTTCCTACATCGCGAATAAAACCCAGGAAAGAGAACTCTTTCATCCAGTCGTAATTATTCACAAGCTCAGCGGAATTGGGTGCTTCGGTTTCAAAATCCAGAAATTTTGCCAGTTGTTTTTTCAGGCAGGCTTCATTATGACGCAGTGTAGGTTCATCGAGCAGGTTGCGCTCCTGAGATTTCCCGGAAGGGTCACCAATCATTCCTGTAGCACCACCAACCAGCGCCAGTGGCTTATGACCTGCAGCCTGAAAATGCTTCAGCATCATCACACCCACCAGGTGGCCAATGTGCAGTGAATCAGCAGTGGGGTCAATCCCAACATATGCGGTAGTCATCTCTTTTTTCAGTTGCTCTTCCGTTCCCGGCATCATATCGTGGATCATACCACGCCATTTCAGTTCCTCAACAAAGTTCATAGTATCTGGATTTCAATATTTGTTCGCGCAAAGATAATGTTTTGAGCAAAACGGAGAAACATACGCTAAATCACTTTTTTCATTATATTTGTCGTATAAAAATTTCAAGCTATGATCTTACTGTTTTCTCCCGGTCCATGGGAAATAATACTCATCGTACTTGTAGTACTGCTGCTTTTTGGTGGCCGGAAAATTCCTGAATTGATGCGCGGACTTGGCAAAGGAGTCAGCTCATTTAAGGAGGGCATGAGTGAAGGAAATGAAGAGGAAAAGAAGGAAGAGAAGAAATAGGAAAACTCACTTTTAACCTTTTCAATAGAAATGAAGACACTTGGTAACCTTCTGTGGCTGATCTTTGGCGGTCTGGCCACCGCGTTGGAATATTTTATTTCCAGCTTACTGATGATGATTACCATCATCGGTATTCCATTTGGTGTGCAATCAATGAAGATGGCCTCTTTGTGCCTCTGGCCTTTTGGGGCAGATGTACGAAAAAAAGAGACACCCCCTGCCTCGGGGTGCCTCAACACTGCTATGAATATACTATGGTTTTTACTTGGAGGAATATGGATATCCCTGACTCATCTTTTTTTCGGTATTCTTTTGTCAATCACTATTATAGGTATTCCATTCGGAAAGCAACATTTCAAACTTGCAGGTATAGCACTCACGCCTTTTGGTCGTGAGGTTGTTCGTTAAATTACTTCTGTAAGAACAAAAGCAACATCCATATTATAATTTCCTTTTTTCAGATCCTGCTCCATGAGAGATTCACTGCGCATGGATCCATTTCCTGTTCCCATTTCCCAGTAGATTACAAAAGAGTTGGCCTCTTCATCACCGGCATTACTCTTATTACCTTGTTTGCCAAGAATCATAGTTTCTGATGTTGCCAATGCTACCGCCTGATTTTTAGCATAGTTTTTAACCTTGTTATATCCTGTGAAATCAACTGTCAGACCGATATTGTCGATTGGAAGTTCTGTAGTTCCGTCTTCATGAACCATGGGTGATTGAGCTAATACTGAGAGGTTCCAGTTTGAAGTACTTATCACTGCACCTTCTGTTGCATTTCCTGAATTTTTGTTGGTGGCAGCCATTCCGTTTTCATAATCTTCAATAGTATTGAAATCGAAAACTACGGGTGTAGTAGCCATATTGAGAAACATTGAAGATTCGAGTTTTGTCTGAATGGTAACTACTTCGGAGTTGTTGGCCTGACCAAATACAAAATTTGCTGTAGCGACAAAGAGAATGAGTGCGATAAGGGTAAGTGACTTTTTCATGTTCTGTGTTGTTTGTTGTTGCGCGTGCGTATTGGCAAGGTGTGTGCCAGAGAGCGGGGCTGACGGTTGTTGGTTGTTGGTTGTCAGTTGTTGGTTATCGGTTGTTGGTTGTTGGTTGTTGGTTGTTGTCTGTATGTAAGGTATTGGTTATGAAGAGTTTAATTGTTTGTCAGATTATGTGGTATTGTAGGTTGTTAGTTGTAGGTTTTCAGTTGTAGGTTGCCGGTTGCGAATTGTCGGTGTAGGTGATTGTGTGTGAAAATACGCAGGGGTGTGCGGAAATGGGAGGGGTGTATTCAGGTTGTCGCAAAATTTGCGACAACCGGAATTTGCAAAACGTCACATTCTGGCGTATTAATGAGTTTCTTTTGTTAGAAAAACAATGAATAGACGGGAGTTAATAAGTACCATATCCTTAGGATGTTGTTATTTGTTATTTAAACAATCTTTATTCTCCTACCATGCTGGGAAAATGAAGATAATTGCTATTGGGCACAGGACTTCCTCTTATCTGAATGTATTCAGGAAAAAGCGAAGGGATGCAATTTGTTTTATCGGCGAGAAATACCAGCTTAGTGATAACTGTTGTAAACTGTTTAGCGATGTGATAATTTGCGAAGATGAAGATCTGATTGATTCTACTTTAAATTATTGTCAAAGAAAACGAAACAGGTATGGTCTGGTTATGGAGATTTCTCGTTCCAATATGGAATCTGTCCATCAGATGATTGAAGAAGTACAAAGATATTACCCTGATTCATTATTTCTTATCAATATACCACCATTCTCAGGATTTTGCACGGATGATTGTTTGATACTTACAGAAATGAATAATGTATTGCTCATTAATAGCAATGAGTATTTGAAAACATTAGATGGGACGATGCTTTTCAAAGATGCCATTGAACTTCTTGACAGATGGGTTTCAAGTAAAATGGATGATTGGTTTGTGTAGATTTTTATTTAAGCGACATATTTTGTCGTTTATGTGTGTTATCTTTGATAAAAATTTCGATTATGTCCAAAAGAGAATCCATTAGCAGGTATAACATTATTATTAAGAAGCTGAGAAAGTATCCAGCCACATTTGAAGAAATTCACCATGAGTTAGAGCTTGAGTCGGAGATTCGCTCTTACAACTTCATGGTTTCAAAGAGAACATTTCAAAGGGACCTTAATGATATTAGATCTATATATGGCATTGATATACGGCATAGCCGAAGAACGGGGAAATACCATATCGAAAGCAATGATCAGTCACCGGTGAGTGCCAGAATTCTCGAGGCTTTCGATACTTTGACAGCATTGAATATCGTTGATAATCTTTCTGATAGCATTATGTTTGAAGCCAGAAAGACTTCTGGTTCAGAGTATATGTACGGATTGATCCATGCCGTAAAGAATTCTCAGTTGGTAAAAATCGTGTATCAGAAGTTTACTGAAGAATCCGCCTCTATTAGAGAGTTAGAACCTTACGCTTTAAAAGAGCATATGAACCGATGGTATTTAATGGCCGTTGACCGGAAGGATAACCGGCTAAAGTCTTTTGCCTTCGACAGGATTCATGACCTCGTCCCTACAAACGTCAGGTTCAGCAAAAATGATGATATCAATGTAGAGGAGATCTATCAAGACTGCTTTGGAATTATCAACCCTAATGGAAACCCCAAAGAAGAGGTCATCCTATCCTTCACTGCGCATCAGGGAAAATACATTAAATCCCTGCCACTGCACCATTCACAGGAGCTGATTCAGGAAACAGAGAACGAGATGGTCTTCAAGCTGAATATTGTGATTACAGAGGATTTTGTGATGGAACTGTTATCCCATAGTAATCGTGTGGAGGTACTACAGCCGGATCATTTGAAAGACAGGTTATTGTGGCACTATAACAAGGCAATTGAATTATATTCATAGCGACACACCCTGGCGTCTTGTTGACCTACTTTTGAGGTAATAAGGAAAGCCGAAAACTTCAAAGAGTAGGCACAATCTCAAAAAATATCATCATGGCATTATTCAACATTACCGTAAAACAATCAATCACCTCCAACGGCATCCGTTTAGAAAAGGGCATGAGTGTACAGGTAGCCTCTCGTTATTCAAATCCTGTGCTATCCAATGGCGGGCACGAATTCCAGGACGCCTTCCTCCGCGTACACGGCATAGACCTAAAAAAAGCCTGTAAACTTTCAACGTAATATCTTGATGTGGTGAAGGTAGGGTAGTAGATAAAATACCCTTAAATAGAAAAGCAAACCTTTCGATTTTAATGGTTTGCGTTTTTTGTTCAATTGGGTTCTTGAACCCCAATGTGTTCTTCAATCTCGAATAATAGTTTTAGTGCATTTTAGTGGAAAAATACTTGATGCAAAATATATTGTGAGTATTGTTAAACAATCGGATCCAAACAATAGTCTTTGCGTCCGCAGTTTTTACAATGTTTTCCAATCCATACCTCATCGAACTGATTGATAATATCATTTACTAAACCCGGATTGGTTGAAACGATACCCGATTCAAAATTGCGCCTGTTTGCTGACTTCATGCCCAGGCCGGCACCGGTTAAATTTGCAGAGCCCACATAGGCAAATACTCCATCAATAACAATATGCTTAAAATGAACCCGCGGGCAGAGTGTTCGCTCCATCCTTTCCCAAAGCAAAGGATATTTATCGAAACTATTTCTGAAATTCACACCCCCATCCTTAGCATGAAGTAAACGTACAGAGACCCCACGCTTTATTAAATCATTTAACACATGTAAAAATGAAACAGTCATGCCTTTATGCTTTACGTGTAAATCCTTAATATCGGCAGTGCCAATCCAAACAAACTGCTTTGCAGAAGCTACCGGCACAATCACCTCTTTGTAGTGTTGCTCATTGGTTATAAACCGAGTTATCATAGAGCAGATTCTATCTTCCAGATTTTCTTCACAATTGCAAATAACAACTTACTCCGATATTCAAGCGTTTCAGTGTCAAAAACATCAAATTCCTTAAACTCAATATCCGATTCTGATTTAAAATTGCTGTTGAAATCTATGAACCGTTTATTTGAGGAGTGATAAAAAGTATCAATTAAGGTTCTTCCCCAAACTAATCCATTATTATAGGTTTTCTTTTTGCCAGAATAATATTCTTCATTATTTGAGATAATATTATCCATNCCATATTGTATAGCAGAAGTAATCCTCCTAATCTGTTTCTTTGGTTTTCAAATTCTTCATCCGAATTGAAATATTTCTTGTTTTCCTCGTTTCTCGCCAAAATATGTTCAATATGATAACCTGTCTTGTGTCCTGTTTTAGTAGAAATATAGTAAACATCATTTTCCATTTCCCTTTCAAGGTTGTCACAAAGATATTTTTCTACCCTTGCAAAGAAATATCGTAATGGTCGTCTCTTTATATTGTCATAGCCTCGCGTTTTGAATCGATCATAATCCAATAACGATGTAATTTGAGATAACCCTCGTGCTTCTTTTATTCTTTTCTCAATTATCTTACTAAAAATAGAATCATATTGGTTAATTTCTTCACCTTGAAGGTCTCTATTTAGTTGATATGAGATTTCTTGATAATTGTTACTGTCATAAACACCGTTAAGATTCAGTAACATATACAACCTGTCAATTTCAGTCGCAATTGTAGCTATCTTTTTTTCTTCCTTACTATCATCAATGGAGCACGCTGCAACAATGTTTTGGTATTGACCAGACAGGTCGTTTATGTCATTATTGTAACTAAGATATTCAAATTCATTTTTCCTGATTTTGGAATACAGCTTAGCATAATAGGTTAAATCTTTCTCGATAAATTCCTTTATATTTTTTATATGGTGTTCATCTCTCTTTCTGAATTTCAGTTTTTCTGCAATGTCATTAGTTTCAAAGATATATCTATGATACTGGTTATTAATAGACTTTTCAATTTCTGCATTCCTTCTAAAGATATGCTTTCCCTTTAAGAAGTCAATAAAGAAATCATCTTCCATCCCTCTTAAAAGAGCCAATGCTTCTTCCCAAAGGCTACTATATTTTTCTGTATCGTCTTTATTTAATGCTCCAACAAGTTTACCTTTTAAAATTTCAAAAGGTTTCAAAGCAACACCTCTGTCATTAATAACTTCAAAAACCATTGGTGTATCATCCTTGTCGATTTTCAATTCCACAAGAACCAATCTTTCCAGAAAGTACATTATTAAAGCCTTAAGTCTTTCTTTTGATAATTCCTTGTCATCTATATACTTTGATATCTCTTTATATCTGTTTAAAATATTTTCTTCAGTCACATTCTCAAATTCGCCGGAAAACTCCTTATTATCAATAAGGTGCTGCATAATCCTTTGGCGCTTCTCGTTATCAATCCAGAAAATATTTCCTTTGAATTTATCCTTCCCGTAAATACAATCCTTTAACGTATCAATTACGTTTTCAAAATACTCTTTGTCCTGGTTTGCCAACTTTAATAATTTTACCGCAATTAATGAAAGAGTTGTTAATCTTTGCTGGCCATCAACAATGTATTCTTTTCCCTCAATTGTATTAGTAATATATATGTTAAAATAGTACCAGTTATATTTTGCTAAAACTTCCGGGGTGAGATCCTTTCCTTTATGCTCTTCATAAGCTAAATCGAACGTAAAAAATACGTCATCAAGCAAAGTTGTTACGATCTCCTTTTTCCAAACATACTCTCGTTGATAAAAATCAATATAATATGTTCTTTGTTTTAAGCACTTCTCTACGGTCTGATTATTAGGTTGTATATTCATGATTTGTTTTTTATGTAGGTTTTATGCTCTTATTCTCCATTTTCGATTTCTTCATCCTCGACTCCCACAATGTCTTTCGGTATTTCATAATGTTTTTCAATTCCCCATCTGTCAATTATCCAGGACACAAGTGTATTTCGTCTCTCCTTACAACAATCAGAAGTCCAATCCTCGAATTCTGATATTTTCCGTTCTTGTCTTATGTCTGAATTTGCGTAACAATGTCCTGCTCCTGAGTTCCCTTTTTTTCTATCAAAGTCAAAATTTAGATAATGAGAATTGTCTTTTGTCAATACGATGTTTGAAATATCATGTAAATACAGTCGAATATCAGATTCAGACCATTTCTTTTTCCATTCAGAATTATCAGCAGGATTTTGAGGAAGAATGTGCTCAAATGTTGCATCTGTCAAATCACTCCATGCCAGTTTCGGTTTTGCTCCTTTTCCTTCTGATTCAAGCAGCCATAATTCAAACTCATATAACGTATAGCGTAATAATCTACGCCAATGATACCAGTCATAAAAATCTTCCTGTAAGTCTTTCCTAAAGCTACTTTCGTTAGAGTACCAATTGATTGTTCCTAAAATCCACTCAGTAACGGATTCAACACTATGCTTTTTTGAAAAAATATCATCTGCCCAGCGGAAAAATTTTGATAAGCCTGCATTACTACGTTTCCCTGACCATAAGAATACACGATAAGAAAACAACTCCAAAGCTTTTAGAAAATCAATATATTCATCTGAGCTTATTTCTCCTGTAACAACACCTTTACGGACAGCAATCATTAAAGGCAAATAATTAGCAACATTACCTGCGTTTTTGATTTTAGTCAACCATATAAATTCACCGTTTATTTGCGAATCTTTTGATGGTTTAATAATAGCAGAATAGTGCGTAGAGATTTCTGCTAAACCAGAAGTAAGTGTTGAAATAAAACTTTGAGTATCCTCCTTTGTTTTTACAGAAAAATCCCTCAAAGGAATAACATCATTAGCTTTAAATCCTGTATATCCGTTCCAATGTTTTGGCGTGTAGGAATGGTATAATGTCCAGGCAATTCTCAAACACTGATTTTCGCTACCATTACAGTCTGCTATGTTTATGTAGACTTCTTTCCATGATTTATTGATAACACTGGTTAAGTCTTCCTTTTCGTTTGGTAAACTTACATTTCTATAAACCCAGTACATCAAATAGTTTTTTAACAACTCTAATGATGAAAGATCTTTTCCTCTCGAATTCATTAGCTCGAAAGTCATACCTATTTCACTCTCAACTTCGATAGGATAGAAAGAAAAATTAAGCTTCCTGATTATTGCATCAAATAAATCTTTCAGGTAATCAATTCCATCTACACCGCGTTTCTCTAATTGTTCTTCAATGTGCAATTTTAAATAATTATATCCCTCCAAAAGTCTTTTTTGGTGAACAGTTGCTGCATTAACATTTGTACTTCCCTTTGATATTAAGTCAAAAAAGAAGTCTGTGGTATCATTATTTAATCTCAGTTTACTTTTAGCTCCCGACAGAAGGTAAATTGGGATTTCAGCCTTAAAATCTTCCTCTCCCTTATTAATCAATTCGTTTAGAATAATTGCTAAATATAAACTACAGGTTGTCAGCCTCTGTTGTCCGTCTACAATATCAACAACCTCCAACTTTTTTGTGCCGTAATTCTCCGTAGGCTTGTCTGTTGGTTGATAAATTACAATTGTTCCTGTATAATGACTAATAATTTTGTCATCAATCAAAGCGTCAATATCCTGGACAAAATCTTTCCATTGTTTTTCCTCCCAGGCATATCCACGTTGATAATCGGGAATCTGAAATATTTTTCCTTCAAGTAGGTTTGATAAGGTTTTCTTTTCCATAATATTTTATTTTTTTACAAAAATACAAACCCTCCACGACAAACTATGTCGCACCAAACAAAACAATATACCTTTTCTTGAAATTATCCTCAGCGCCCTTCCTGCTTTAGCGGTTCCCCTCTGTACTCACTCCATCCGGCAACATATCAGGTGCCCCGAAATCCGGGTTCGTCAAAAACGTGCTGTCTGTAAGCGTCATCAGAAATGCCTTGAGGTGTTCTTTTTCCCAGGGTAAGAGCTGGTTGCCGTTGTTGCCAATATGGTGCATCAGCGGATCAATATATTCCGACCATACCAGCTCGTGGGCATAAAAGTTCACCACATCATCTACGGTTTCAAAGCGACCGTCGTGCATGAACGGGCCGCCCACCATCACGTTGCGCAGGGTGGTGGCTTTGTACGCTCCGAGGTCCATCGGATCGCCGGTGATGTGATAGCGGTCACGGAGATCTTCAAATGCACCGGTAAACTCACTGTCCTTGCCGTTATTGTAGAAGTCGTTGGTAGTAAACAAAGGATTTCCGGAGCCGCCGTGACAATGGAAACAATCTGCGCCCTCTTCGGTGGTGAAAAGCACAAATCCGCTGAGTTCTTCTTCGGTAAGCTGTACCTCGCCACGCATATAGCGGTCGAATTTCGAGTTGCTGGAAATCAGGGTGCGCACAAACTGAGCTACGGCCTTGCTGATATTCTCCATTGTTACCACATCACTGCCAAAGGCTTTTTCGAAGAGTTCAGGGTAGCCTTCTATACTTTGAATCAGCTCTTTTGTAAGGTTTGTGTCTCCATTCATTTCATGTGGTGCAACTACGCCCATCCATACCAAATCCTCCAGGCGCGTCATGGTCTGATATGGTCCTTCCGGATGTATCATGCCGTTCCACAGGTAACCCTTTTCATTCCAGATAAGATTTACCAACGGCAGAGGATAATGCGGTGTTGGGATTCCTGTGAGACCGAAAGTTTTTCCATCCGGAAAGCGGTTATTGGGACGAAGGTCGAAGCCGTCGGCTTGTACATGACAGGTGGCACAGCTCATAAGGCTGTCGGGGTGGGTTCGTCCGGAAAGACGGCCATCATAAAAAAGATACCTGCCCAATTCAATTCCTTCAATGGTCATTGGGTTATCGGCAGGAATATTTACTCTGGTAGGAAAGTATTGTGGAATATTCAACTCCCAGGGTGTTGGGTCATACGTCTCCTCCGGTTTTTCATCACAGGAAACTGTAATCATAATAACCACAGAAAAAAGCAGAAATATGCCAACCATTAATTTCATGGTTGTTCCTCCACAACTACAGAAAATACATCATGTGAATTATCTACAGCAACCTGCATGGCTTCCTGATTATTCATAATATATCCTCCCCACACATCATGGTCATACTCGTGAGGGTTTTTAAACCAGTTCTCTACATGCATGGTAATGGCTATGACAGTGGTATCACCATTTAACATATCAAAAGAGATATCCTCAAAATCAAAAGGCATCGAATTGTCAATAAATTCAGTAATCACACCCTGATTATCATAAATCTGACCACGGCCGACATGAAAGTCGAAAGGAAGATTTGGATAGGTACTCTCCTGCGGTTCCCATTTACCGTTGAGCTTCAGATAATGATACCCTCCTCCAAG
>PKSY01000066.1 GCA_002869405.1 Marinilabiliales bacterium | reverse complement strand
CCACTAACAATCCCATCACTATTTCAGTTTGGATTGTGATGGATAAAAAAACTAAGGCAGATGAAGAATACGATTAAGAGTGCACTACTCGCAAAAAGAGCCGAAATTGAAAGCGAATGTTTCTGCAAAATTGCCATTAAAGGCGGATATGAAAATCACATTAGAGACATCCTGTATGAAGGACTTGAGGCTGTAGGAGAAAAAGATCTTGATACGGAAGTGAACTTTACAAAGGGCACCAGAAATAGGATAGATCTGGTATCAGGCAGAAAACATAATCTTAAATTTCTTATCGAACTTGGACATAATGGAACGTGGCAAAACCCTTTTAATGTAGTGAACCATGCTATTGATGATATTAATCGTGCGATCGATTTTAAGATCAAGACAAAAGGCATTTACACAGTTTCTTTATTAACCAATATCACAGAAATAAACGAGAAAGAGACCTATAGATTTAGAAAATCATACTTAAAAGGGATTATTGAAAATAGTATTTCAAACCCAACGAACCTTGATAAAACAATTGCATTTTTTAAGGCACTTGATCCTGACGTTATGCATTTTAAGATGATAACTGCATGGAATGGGTTTAAGGCTGAGATCCACTTCTTTATCTGTGGATCCTTCGATAAAGAGATTGAAAAGGATGATATTTTGGGTAAATAAATTATGAATTTTATACCTTTACAATCAAACAGGGACTTCTGTTTTATAATGCAGTAGCCCCTGTTTTGTTTTCAATAAAAGTTGCACTATGCCTTCATTTAAAATCTCTCATCGCTATTATCTTATCATAAATCGTATTGAGCATGGTGTTTATCCCACTTTTGAGGATATTCTGGAAGCTGTACAGGATGATGGAATCAGTGATCGGACTTTGAGAAGGTCGATTAGTGAGTTGAGGGATTTTGGTATTGAAATTACATATTCCGAAAAATATGGTGGATATTATATTGATAAGGGTAACAGTCCCGATTTTGATGAGGTAATACAATACCTCGAAATTATCAACTCTGCAGGCCTTCTCGTGGATTCCCTTTCCGACAGTAAAGAATCTCTAAAATATATTTCCATTGATACCGGTGGTGGACTCAAAGGTGTCGAGCATCTGAAACCTCTCCTTAGAGCAGTCAGAAAATCAAATAAGATTAAATTTACGCATTATAATTTTCACAAAGAGGAGGAAAAAGATATTACTCTGAAACCCTACCTCCTAAAAGAGTATCAAAACAGATGGTACGTTGTAGGCTTATTTCCAGGTGGAAATAATCTTATAACTTTTGGGATTGAGCGTATCAGCAATCTCAAAGTCCTTCCCGAGACTTTTTCCCGCGACGATTCTCTCGACCCTAAAGCACTCTTCGAAAATGCCATCGGACTGGTGCACTCACAGCATGAACCGCAAAAGGTGGTGCTCTCTTTTACTCATGCACAGGGAAAATATGCCCGGACTTTGCCGTGGCACCATTCGCAAAAGGTAATTATCGACAATAAAAGTGAGTATCGGGTTTCCCTGTTTGTCTCTCCCAATTACGAGCTTGTCCAGCAGATCCTAAAGCATGGGGAAACGGTAAAGGTGCTTGAACCAAAGTGGTTGAAAGATGAGGTTAAGGCCTTGCTAACAAGGGCTTTAGCGCAATACTAAAAAGTTTGTTTTTTGCTGTGACATAGTTTGGCATACCCATGTGCTAATTTTGACGGCGTATCTAAAATATGTCGTTATGAGCGTTAAACCTACTATTCTGAGCAATATCAAGGCTGTGCATAAAGCATCAGGAGGATGTAATCTTGATCTTGCCATTTTCAGTGAATTGAAGTATGAACTTGATCAGCTCTCTTCTTTTCTGGAAACCACTAACATTCAATCGTTTTTTTTCGCAATTATCTTTGCAGAAACGCTATCCCAAAAATCGTTGGATCGTGCTGACCTGGTCCGGCATCTGGGGTGTGAATATCTGGATTACCTGGAGTATGAACAAGAATTACAACTTCTCTTTGAAAAAGGATTTTTAACCAATGTCAGAAGCGGTCGAAGAGGAATGGACGGGCTAATCCATCAGGAGTTCGCCCTGAATAATTATATCCACTCGGCAATAGTGTCCAACAAGAAACTCTCCCCGGCCACAGATATCAAACTACACGACTCATCTTCGCTGGTTGAATTCATCCATGCAGAGGTAGTCAGAGTAAAAGAGGATGACCTGAATTTTGATGATATTCTTAACATATTGTCGGTTATTATAAAGAAACACCGATCGCTGGGATTGATGAAGTCTCTGGCAAAGTACAAGCTTGAAGTTGAAGATATTTGCATCCTTTTTTATTTTATCGGCGCTTTTCGGCTGGGAGATAAATATGAATGTATTAAAAGACTGAGTATTGATCTGTATGGAGAGAAAAGCAAAGCCTCTAAACTGATGCAGAGCATGGTGTATGAAAAGCATGTGTTGGTGAAGGAGTCTCTATTGCAACATTACGGTAGTCGTACTAACGATGAGTTTGATTTTGAGCTGTCAGGGGTTACAAAGCAATTATTGCGTAAGCACTCTCTTTTACCGGAATTTAATATTAAAATATGTGATGACACTTTTGAACTACTCTATTCTGTGGAGGAGTTTTTCAAAAAGCGGGACGATGAGTTTATTACAGCGGCAGAATTTCTGGGTAATGTTGAAAAATTAATCAATTTAAATAGTGAATTAGCGATAATAAAGGAGTTAAAATCAGTAAAGCTTAAAAATGCCCGAAATGAAATGATCTATTTAAAGTGTTTGTATGACGGAGGTATTGGTGAAGAGACGGATCTGGAAGATTTGGCAAAAGCAGTGTATTCTAATGAAAGGCAGGCAGCCCTGATGAAAAATGAATTGATTCAGGAAACCAGCGAATTTACGAAGAAGGGTCTTCTTGAAGTGGTTGAAGGTACTTTTTTTTCCAATGCACAACTCCGGCTTACTGATATGTCGTTGCAACTCCTTGTGGATTGTGGAATGGAAATTCCGGAGAAAAAGAAGAACAACTACAGCATATTACCCGCTGATATTAAAGCGAAAGAGCTCTTTTATAATGAAGAAGATGCTAAACAGATGATGATGCTTCACGGAGTTCTTCAGGAGAAGCAGTTTGCAAATATCCAAAAACGAATGAGTGAAAAAGCCCTTCCCACCGGGGTGGTTGCTCTTCTATATGGCGTACCGGGAACAGGGAAGACAGAGTCGGTGTATCAAATGGCAAAACAGACAGGTCGTGAAGTGATTCAGGTGGACATCAGCAAATCAAAGTCCATGTGGTTTGGCCAGAGTGAGAAGCAGATTAAGAAGATTTTTACGCAATATGAAAACTACGCTAAACGGTGTAAACTAAAACCAATCCTGCTTTTCAACGAGGCTGATGCCATTATCTCACAAAGAAGAAGTATGGCATCGACCAATGTATCGCAAACAGAAAACAGGATGCAAAACATTCTACTGGAAGAGCTGGAGAAGTTCTCCGGAATATGCATAGCAACAACCAACCTGATTAACAATATTGACACAGCTTTCGAGCGTAGGTTTCTTTATAAAATTCAACTCCACAAGCCCTGCACCGATACGATGATGAAGATATGGAGATCCAAGCTTTCTGATCCGGATACTTATGATGTCGTGCGCCTGGCAAACAAATATGCCTTTTCGGGCGGACAGATTGATAACATCATCAAGAAAATTGAGATGCATGAGATTCTACATGGTAAAAAGCCGGCAACGAATGAGGTGATTGATTGGTGTGATACCGAATTATTCGACCGTAATAATATCCGCCGAATTGGCTTTATCACAAAGGCATAGATATTTCCCTCCCTTTCATTAACGACAAATTCCCGCGGAATACAACTATGAAGAAGTCCCTCATTCTTCAAAATGAAACATTCTCCGCGGGATTTTTTCATGTCAATTCAATATTCCCATTTTCAAACTTCTTCATTTCCCCAGCCGGTTTGTATATAACTGATGTATCTAAATTCATGTATATTTGGTTTTTAGACAATAAAGAATATTAATAAATAGAATAAATATGCGACGAATAATATTTTCAGCTCTTGCGTTTATTATGGCTTCCGCTGCAGCGATGCCGCAAACTCAGCCGGTACAGGATGATTTTGAGGGTAATGGTACTATCACTACATGGTTTGGTGACGATTGTAACATCAATGTCGCTTTCTCTAACCCCTTCCCGCAAGGAATAAATACTTCTGCTACGGTACTGGAATATCAAGATATTGGTGGCCAGTATGCCAATGTGAGGTTTGATGTGAGCAATAACTATGATCTTTCATCAAACTATGTGTTCTCGCTTAAAATTTACATTCCATCTTCAGGTATTACGGGTACTCAGCCAAATCAGGTTTCATTAAAACTGCAGGATGGTAACCTTGCGCAGCCCTGGTCCACACAAAGTGAAATTATAAAGCCGCTTACTCCCGATCAGTGGCAGGAGGTGAGTTTTGATTTCCTGAATGATGAATATATTAACCTCGACCCCACATCTCCGCCTCCTACAGAACGGAATGATTTTAACAGGGTAGTAATTCAGGTGAACGGTGAAAATAATAATGACCTCGTGGTAGCCTATATTGATGATGTTTTTTATAACGGCACTATAGCTGTTGATCCCGAATTTGATGTGTTGGTATGGTCTGATGAGTTTGAGGGTGAGGGTGCAATCAATGACACAAAATGGTTTCACCAGACACTTCTACCAACCGGTACCGGATGGTATAATGGTGAAATACAGCACTATACCGACCGTGTTGACAACTCAAATATGAGTGAAGGGTTATTGCATATTATCGGTAAGAAGGAGACTTATACTAATCAGGGTGTGACAAAAGAGTACACTTCGGCGCGGTTAAACTCGAAGTATGCTTTTCAGTATGGGAAAGTCGAGGTGCGTGCAATCTTGCCTGAGGGAATAGGTACATGGCCTGCCATATGGACCCTGGGGAAAAATATCGACGAGGATGGTGGATGGTGGGACCTTCAGGGTTTTGGAACTACGCCTTGGCCGGATTGCGGGGAAATTGATATTATGGAACACTGGGGCATTAATCAGAATTATGTGTCAAGCGCTACTCATACTCCTTCCAGTTTTGGTGGAACAATAAACGTCGGAGGGCAAACCGTGCCTACTGCTTCTTCTGAATTTCATACTTATACTTTGTTATGGTATCCTGAAAAGCTGGTTTTTAAAGTCGATGATGTAATTCACTATACCTATCAGCCGGAGGAGATAAACAGCAGCACATGGCCATTTAATGCTGAGCAGTATTTGCTGCTCAATTTCGCTTTTCTTCCCGATATTGACCCTGAATTCTCTTCCGACACATTGGTTATTGATTATGTGAGAGTGTATCAAAACGAGTCAATCGGTATGCTGGAATCGTCAGATAATAATATGGGATTGCAAATCCGAAACTTTCCTAACCCGGCAAATGATTTTACATTAATTAGTTATGAAATCCACGAGCCCGGCGAAGTGAGGTTGTCTGTTTATGATATAAATGGTCGATTGATAGAGACGCTTGTTGAAACAAGGCAGCAAGCAGGGATTCATCAGCAGCGCTGGAATTTTAAAGGATTGGAACCGGGAGTTTATGTTTATACCTTGCAGGTAAATAATCAGACAATTTCGAAAAAGATTGTGGTTGATTAATCTCGGAATGGTCGGACTTAAGGATTGTAAAATAAGTGTGGGACTTTTTGAATATCTGTTTAAACATAAAAATATTTTAACTATGTTTGTTTGTCGAAACCGAACCTGCTGATTATGAATAAGATTTTTCTTCTGATTCTGCCATTTCTATTATTGAGCATAACAACAACTGTAGCCCAAACACATACGAACTATATCATTGCAACCGGAACAAATGGATATTCTATGGCTGCGGCAATTACAGCTCCCGCAGATGATACACATCAACCAGGCAGCCTTGGGATTTTAGAGCCTGTTCCGGCCGGATGGACAATAACAGGAGTCATTAGTATTCCCGGCGGTGATTTTATAGATTTTACTGAGGCTGAGGTTTCACAAATTGTTTATACTTATACGGGAACAAATTTTAGTAATCCGGGAACTCATACTGACATTAACTTTTTTGGTTTTCAGGCAACCAGCAACTTGGGGTCTATTTATAGTGGTCATGGCGATAATGTTTTCCATTTTGAATTTGCTACAGGCTTGTGGGAGGATAACTTTAATGCCGGAATAAACCTAAAAGGAAGTGGGGCGGAAATATATTCGCATTCCGGATCAAAAGGTGTTGTTGATGATTTGTTGATTTTATACTCGGAGAACCCACCTCCCGGCTTACCTGTCCCTTTATATCCCTGGATGATAATTATCCCGTTACTCCTTTGTGCTGTCTTTGCTTTGTATCGCATAAGAAAGAAAGCAATTGCTTAAGAAAATCCCATTTCACTATATCATGTCTGGTAGAATATGCCAGACATTTTTTTTGGTGAAAAATGATCTTATGCCATCCGCGCTTTTAAAAGCGTTTTGTTTAAAAAAGTAAAATGCATCACTGCTAATCATTGCAAAGTGAAACAAAGCCGAATGATAGGTGATGAAGCAAAATCACTCTTCAAAAATCATGAGTTTTTTCTAACATTCCGTACCTTTATCCTCAAACTAATCAACCATGAAATATCTCCTTTCCCTCATCCTCCTCATTCCCGTTTGCCTCTCCGCAAGCATCATAAATGTAAACCACGATGGCTCAGGCGACTATACCTCCATTCAGGACGGTATCGAAAATGCCAACCCCGGCGATACGGTGCTGGTGTTTCCCGGGAACTACATCGAAACCATCGACTTTTTGGGGAAGGATATTGTGCTGGGAAGCCTTTTTCTAACTACGATGAATGAGGATTATATTGATACGACAGTAATAGATGGGAACGGTGAAAACTATCAGCTGGTGAGATTTACAAACGGTGAATCGGAGAATGCACGATTGGTCGGATTTACTGTTACCAATGCCGCAACACCTGAAAAGATATCCTATGAAGATGTTGGACTTGGACTCGGAGTCTATATAAAAAACAGTTCACCATCAGTAGAGAACAATCATATTGTTGATAATGTATTTAATGGCTGGTATATGAATGGGGGAGGCATCTCCATAGAAAACTCGAGTGCAAAAATAATTGGAAACACAATCTCAAATAATAATATGGCACAAAATGGAGGAGGGATTTTTGTTTCTAACGCTACAAATGTGACAATAAAAGATAATACTATTAGTCACCATGAATTAAATCCCGGGTATGGATACTCCTATGGTTCCGGTATTTATATTTTTACTTCAGATACAATTTTTATAAAGAATAACCACATTCATGATAATTCCATTTGGAGCGTTGGGTATGGTGGGGGACTTTACATATGGGGATGTAATGCAGTATCTGTCATCGGAAATGTTTTTGAGAGAAACGGTGCTATGATTGGAGGTGGAATCTATGCTGCAGGTTCAGAGGTAATAGTAAATGGTAATTTGTTAAATGATAATACTGCAGGTTATCATAGTGGGGGAATCTATTTTGGACACTGTGACGCGCTGTTGGTTAATAATACCATTGTCGGAAATGAAGTGAGTGAGGAAAGTGCTGTTGGGGGAGGAGTAGTTTGCAGCAATTCCAATCCTGAGTTTTATAATAATGTTATTTATGGGAATATGGCTCCTGTTGACGGAAACCAAGTCTATCTTGGTGCCAATGCAGACCCTGACTTCTTTTATAATAACATAGAAGGTGGTCTTGAGGCCTTTGGTCTAAACGATACCGTGACCTACGAAGGAATCTATGAAAACAATATTGATGTTGATCCTCACTTCATCAGTATGGGCGACCATCCATATGCATTGGCTTTCAATTCGCCTTGTATCAACGCAGGCACACCCGATACAACAGGTTTGCAACTGCCGGAATTTGATCTGGCCGGCTTCGACAGAATCGTTCAGGGAATAATCGACATTGGGGCGTATGAGAACCAATCGCACGTATGGATATCGGAGATTGGGAAGAATTATAATCTCAAGGTTTATCCTAACCCTTCCAAAGGAAAAGTGACAGTTCATATCCCCAATCATGAATTTGAAAAGGCTGAAGTTTTTGTGGAGGATCTGAGTGGAAATCGGGTCATGCAGACTGTGATGTTGCATGATGAAAACACGATTAATCTTAACATATTGCCACCTGGAATCTATTTGCTGAGAATTATTATTGATGAAGAAGATTTTGTAGAAAAAATTGTGGTTTATTAATAAGGAACACGAAGTTTCTCGGAGGAGGCACGGAGTTTCTCGGAGGGAT
>PKSY01000023.1 GCA_002869405.1 Marinilabiliales bacterium | reverse complement strand
GCGCGGTGATAGCTAATCCATGTACCGGTTTTTTTATCATCGGCATAATAACCATAGCTTATAAATTGTCCAGATTGCTCTTCCCAAAATCCCTGCTTTTGCTTGTTTTCATCCATTATATTCATTTCCCCGACATATCCCAATGGGTTATCTGCAGGTGTATCTTGTTGTGCAAAAGCTGAAATTGTTAAAACGAAAAAGAGGAATAGTACGGTAAGATTTTTCATGATATTTATTTTTTTGGATATACAAAAGTACTATGAATACTACAAAAAGCAAATGGCGTTCCCTGATATGTTATCATATGCGGGTTGCATAAAGGTCATAATCATCAGCTTCTTTAATCATTACGTCAATAAATTTCCCTTCCAAAGGCTCAGAGTCCTCCATTTTTATCAATACTTCATTATCGACCTCAGGAGAGTCATACTCAGTTCTACCAATCCAGTATTCACCTTCAAGCCTGTCGATTATAACTTTCATTTTTCTTCCCACCAGTGATTTGTTATGTTCCAGCGATATTTTTTGCTGGATATCCATTAAAATGTCACGGCGAAGGTTTTTTGTCTCCTCCGGAATATTATCTTCCATCTCTGCAGCATGCGTATTTTCTTCATGTGAATATGTGAAGACACCCATTCTTTCGAATCTGTATTTTTCAATAAAAGACTGCAGTTCAGCAAAATCCTCCTCTGTTTCGCCCGGGTATCCTACAATAAATGCTGTTCGTATTGCAGCATCCGGCAGAAGATTACGAAAACGTTCAATTAAGGCCTCTGTCCCCTCTTTATCAATACCCCTGCGCATGGATTTAAGGATTCGCGAGCTAATATGTTGCAAAGGAATATCAATATAATTCATCACATTATGATTAGACCTGAAAACCTCTATCAACTCATCTGAAAATCCGAGTGGGAACGTATAATGAAGCCTGATCCAGGTCTCAGGATTCTCTTTTGCAATGCGATCCACCAAAAGAGCAAGCATATTTTCACCATAAATATCCTTACCATAATAAGTAAGGTCCTGAGAAATCAACAAAAGTTCCTTAACACCATTTTTTACAAGATTCTTACACTCAGCACTTATGTCATCCATGGTTTTGCTTATATGCTTTCCTCTGATCATTGGAATAGCGCAAAAAGAGCATTTACGATCGCAGCCCTCTGCAATTTTTACATATGCATAGTGCGGAGGTGTGGAGAGTGTTCGCTCAACAAGCAACTCTTTTCTCCATTGAATCTCAAAGTCAGAAACAATACTCTCGATCTGTTCCACACCGTACCATCTGTCAACTTCAGGGATTTCATCTGCCAGTTCGGTTTTATACCGCTGTGAAAGGCAGCCCATCACCACAAGATGTTGAAGTTTTCCATTTTTTCGTGCTTCAGCAAACCGCAGAATAGTTTCAATACTCTCCTCCTTGGCATCATTAATAAAACCACAGGTATTAATAATTACGATTTCACTCTCTTCAGGACTGTCAAAATAGATTTTATAACCCTCCGGCGCCAGCTGACCGGCAAGAACTTCCGAATCCACTGTATTCTTGCTGCAACCCAGCGTAACAATATTTATATCTTTCATCGACTCAAAATTTTATGCAAAGGTAATCATAAACAAATTCCTTACATTTGTGCAAAAGTCATTCTATGAAAAGTATATTCCTTGCATTACTGATAATACTTCTGAGTTTTTCTGCAACAGCACAGCCGAATATTCCCGATGCCGGACCTGTATTCATTGATACAGAAGTTCCAAGGATAGATATTACCATCAATCCGGATACACTGGCATGGATTTATGAAAATGTTAATAGTGATATAGAATTTCATGCAGATTTCCATTTTACATCTTCAGAAATAGATGAAAGTTTTGAAGATATCGGGTTCAGGCTTCGCGGAAACACCTCCAGAAATGCCGATAAAAAATCCTTCAAAGTTTCATTTAATACTTTCGTAGATGGCGGAGACTTTTATGGTCTGGAAAAACTTAACCTAAACGGTGAGCACAATGATCCTTCGATTTCGCGTTCGAAAATCGGCTGGGATCTCGCCCGCCGGCTTGGTCTTGCATCCTCAAGAGCAAATCATGTTGAACTTTATATCAATGGGAATTACCACGGATTATACCTGAATGTAGAGCATGTTGATGAAGAGTATACGGATGAGTATTTTAATACAAAAACCGGCAATCTTTATAAATGTCTCTGGCCTGCAGATCTTGTTTGGAAGGGCAGTAACCCGGATTATTATAAAGAAGAGCACTCCGGACGTCGCGCATATGATTTAAAGATTAATGAAGATATTGACGATTATACAGATTTGCGTGACTTTATCGGCGCATTGAATAACAGTTCAGACCAGGCATTATTTCATGAGCTGAATGCGGTTTTTAATACACAGGATTATTTGAAATATATGGCTTTTGAAGTTCTGATAGGGCACTGGGATGATTATTCTTTCAATAAAAACAACTACTATCTGTATCATAATCCCGAAACCGATAAGTTTGAGTTCATTTTATACGATCTGGATAATACAATGGGCATTGACTGGTTTGGAATAACCTGGTCGAGCAGAAATATCTACTCATGGAGCCCTGACTGGGAAGAACGTCCTCTGTACAACAGGCTTATGAACAATGAGATTTTCCGCGATCAATACACCTATTATGTTAAAGAAATCATTGAGATTATCTCCGATCCTCAATTCGAGGATTATATTCTTGCACTAAAAGACAAAATAAGACCATATGTATTAAACGATCCGTATTATCCTCTTGACTACGGATATTCAATAGAAAGTTTTGATTTATCCTTTACAGGAACTGTAGGAGCACATGTTAAAAAAGGTATTCTGCCCTATTTATCTGCACGGTCATCATCAGCAAACAGTCAGCTTGAGAACACCGACATGCATCCACTAATGAAATATGCATATCACAATGCTCCGGGAGCGTTTTCCGCATTCAGAGTGCGTGTATATGCTATAGATGACCAACCAGACATGACTGTTTTCCTGAATTACCAGATTGATGGTGGTGAGCAAATGCAATTTGAATTATTTGATGATGGCCTCCACGGTGATTTCCTTGCCGGGGACAATATTTATGGCGGAAGCATCGACCCTGTGGGGTATGCTGCAACTCTTGGTTATAATATTCTTGCTACAGATAATAGCAGTCAGGAAACCATGCTTTATGCCGAAAACCTTGAAATTGAAATCGCAGAGGCCGGAAATTATCCTTTGGTTATCAATGAACTAATGGCAGATAATGAAACTGTTATTGCGGATGAGTATGGCGAATATGAAGATTGGATTGAACTCTGGAATGCAGGAGAAAACCCAATAAATCTAAATGGAATGTATTTGTCAGACGACCCGGATATGCCGAATAAATGGATGTGTCCGGACATTACAATTGATCCGGGCGAATTTCTGATTTTCTGGGCTGATAATGACGAAGAGCAGGGTGAGACACATATGAACTTCAAACTTTCCAAAGACGGCGAATTTGTTGGCTTGTATGATGTGGAAGCGTCCGGATATGCGCTAATTGATGACATAAGTTTTGGTCCGCTTGCCGACGACACATCATATGGACGTGAAGAGGATGGAGCCGTAAACTGGATAGTTTTTAATGAGTCTACTCCCGGTTCAACAAACAATACTGACGGATTGGATGAATTTGCAGCAAATAGCATCGCAGTATTTCCTGTGCCGGCATCAAACACACTGTATATCTCAATGGAGAATGAACCTCAGGCTGCAGAATTCATGATATATGATATTTCAGGGCGCGAAGTCGATTATGTTATTTCTGATGAAAGTATCACACCTGTTGACATCTCATCCTACGCACCCGGAGTTTACTTGATTCTGAATAGCACTAACAGTCAGGTTACAAGGTTTATAAAGCAGTAAAATGAAGGATTTTAACAATGCCCGCTTTTCTTTTGGAGAAGAACTGGCAAATGCCATCTCACACGGGCTTGGTCTTGCATTTAGTATCGTTGCAACCATTTTGCTTCTGGTACGTGGAGTAAATTCCGGCTCCGGTGAACATATTGTCTCCTTTTCCATATTCGGAGCATCGATGATTAACCTCTACCTTTCTTCCACTTTAAACCATTCGTTGCGGTCAGGGACAAAAGCCAAGGACTTCTTTCATAATTACGACCAGATTGCGATATATCTGTTAATTGCCGGAACTTATACACCTATGGCTCTGGTTGTTATGAAAGGGAATTGGGGCTGGACAATGTTCGGGCTTGAGTGGGGACTGGCTATAGCCGGGATTCTTGTAAAAAGTATTCTGCCCAATAAATACGAAAGAGGCGTAAATATTTTTGTGATTATTAGTTTTATAATGATGGGTTGGATGCTTCTTTTCTTTTTAATTCCGTTGTTTCAGGGAATGCATCCTATGGGAATGGGATTCATCTTTATTGGTGGAGCCTGTTATACGCTCGGAGTAATATTCTTTAAGATGGAAGGAAAGATGCCATACTCTCATCTGGTATGGCATCTCTTTGTGCTCGCCGGCACAGTTTGTCACTGGCTGGCAATATTTATGTACGTTACACCTGTTGCCGTTTAATACATTTTTAAGAAACGGGCTGACATATTCTGATTTCCAACAGTATATATTAAAAAGTAATTACCGGGTTTAAAACCTGAAACATCAATGGTTCCTTCAGTATTGTGAATTTTGAGCAGAGATACACCTTGTGAATTCACAATGGAAATATTTTTTGCCCCCGGATCCACCTGATAATTCAGAATATTCTTCACAGGATTTGGATATAACTTCGCATTTAATGCCTCCTCTCCGATTCCAACATTCAGATAGCGTGTAATTATTTTCGGTGTTGAATACTCTCCCATGCCACATTGATTGTAACCTGCAACAGTTATTTCAGCATCACCGATAAACCCCTCACTCCAATGAAGTACAGCATACATCTCTTCAGAATCTATGACCCCTGCTTCCTCAGGTATTATTAGCCAGTTGTATGTTAGCGCATCCGGAGAACCGGCGGTATAAAGATCTGTTGTCAGGTCGGTAAGTTTTACCGAATCGGGAGCACTTACCTGATCCGGTGCACCAGGAATTTCCATCACCATGATATAATCCTCCATAACTTTTGTATTTGATCCACCCTGATTGGTTACAGTCAGGGAAACCGAATAACTGCCTTTGTTTTCATAAAGCACAGGAGGCGGGTTTTGTAGTGAAGATGTTTCAGGATTTCCTCCTTCAAATTCCCATAGCCACTCCTGAGGATCTCCGGTTGAAATATCCATGAAAGAGACTTCCATGCCGGCACACCCAACATTTTGGTCGGCCAGAAAACCTGCTGTTGGAGCCAGTGTTGGAGTAAAGTCCCAGATACCACGACCATAAGTGGCAAAACGGGCAAAAGAATTCACCCACTCTACCGACCAGAATGCCTGATCAGGAACTCCGGCCTCAAAAAGATCACTCCACTCTCCTGTTGTTAAATCACAGGCAAAAGCGCCAACTTCAGTTGCAGCAAACAGTATTGTCTCTGAATCATCTAATACCATGTCAAACACAAGCGTTCCGGGAAGCCCGGCATTAAAGGTTTCAAAGTTTAATCCGCCATCGTAGGATACAAAAACGGGACAAGAAGAGTATCCGCTTCCACCAACATAAATAGTTAATGGTTCATTTTCAGAAACAATAATGGAGTTTCCATAGAAATAATGTGTTCCCGGACCTGAGAATCCCTGCGATTTATTCCAGTTAACGCCATAATCATTTGAATAGAAGAAGCCTCCTTCGGAAGTCAGCACATAGCGGTTTATAGGATTTGCTTTGGAATATGCCATGGCAGAGATTTTCGCATCACCACCTTCACTAAAATCAAAATCCTGCTCTTCATAAGAAATGCTATAACCGTTGCTATTGAGGTAATAGATATGGGAACCGGACGTTGTGCTACCACCGGCCAGATAGCATCCTGTAGGATCGTAAGGATCTTCCATAAGCTGTGGCATCCAGAAAAAGCCGGAGCCTACAAAATCCCAGGTTTTTCTATTGGTGCTATTCACAGCATCAGGATAATACATTGCAAATCCCGGATACACGCACCATGTTGATGCTCCGTCATCGCCTGAAACAAGATGTCCGTAATCCCCGGAGATAAGCTGGTCGAAATTATAAACATTATCCCCGCTTTGCCCTGCAACCGTGCGCTGATAACCCTGATCCTGTGCACCTGCATAAATCACTGTGGGGTCTTCTTTATATGTCAACGTTGTGTAATACTGACTTATCCGAAGATTCTCCATAGAGATATTTTCAACGGTAGCGAGGTAATCTTCACTAATATAAGTTCCACCATCAGTATTGATAAAGAGAAGTTCAGAGCCGTCAACTTCGAAAGGGCACATTCCGGGAATATCCGCATGGAGTTTTGTCATCTCATTACCATAGTATTCCCACCAATCATTAACTTTTGTCCAGGAAGCACCACTATTTTCAGATCTGTACGCATTTACTCCTCCAAAATAGAGAATCTCGGGATTAATAACCGAAGCAGCGAAAGAGTTTGACTGAAACGGCCCCTCACTAACAGAACCTTTTGCACTCCAGGTTACACCGCCATCATCAGAAGCATAGAAGGCAGTAACACTATTATTTGTTTTTGATACATAAAAACGTTTTTCAGTACCATTATCAAAACCTGTTAATCTGGTGTTTCCTGAAACTGCAGGGAGAGTACCGATATTTACAACCTGATCCTGAGTATCCAGACGACCAAAGTTTTCATTTTCAATAATATATACCGTATTTTTCTGTTCGTATTCAGTCCACATGTCAAATTCAGCTTCGGGACCATATTGCGGAGTGGGGTATTCAATTACTTTTGAGAAGCTCTCTCCAAGATCAGTGGATTTATAAACACAAATAATTTTATTCCAATTTGTATAATCCCATTCCATGGTAAGCACATAAAAGACCGGATTACCACTATCCAGAATCATCACAGCACGACGGAGATTCCCCCAATCTGCAGCATTTTCCAGCCCTGTAGTATAATTCCAGGAAATGCCCTGATCATCACTATACAGGAAGCCCTGAATATTCCAGTCGCTTGTTGCTACAACCCAGCGTTCTCCCCCTTCAATGCTAATACGACGAAAGAAATGCGCACCGGTAATCTGAAAATGGTCATTATAAGATTGCCAATCATTATTTCCGGGAGTTCCTTTCCAGATGTTTCCTCCGGAGGTGAGTAAATAAACTTCGCCTGTTTCCTGGTCATAATCTGCCAGATGAGTTCTTCCTGCCAGATTATTGGAACCCACTTCACTCCACGTTCCGGAAATCGTGCCAGTCTTTTTGGAGCTATTTGAACGCTCATGACGATATTCAATATCCATCGCCTTCCAGTTATCTCCGGGTGCTGTTCTGTGCATAGCATCAAACCACTCCTTTTTCTTCTCAAAATGAGCTTCATCTTCACCGTCAACAATAATAGTGTCAACAGGGGCAGGTCTTTGAGGCTTAATATTAATAAAGTACAGAATGCCGGTTGTGGCAACGAATAATATGGCAATTGCCGGAATAAGCTTTTTCATCGCTGTAATTTTTAAAACATTTTTACAAAACACCTTTTTCTTTTGTGTTGTATATGCTGATAGTTTTTCCAGTGCTGTATTGCTTTTTGATTTGTTTCAAAGATTCCGGTGGTTTCCACAGTCTCCACTCCATCACGAATCATCACCTGTTGCAATTCACTAATAAGAACTGCGCTAACACCTTTTCCCTGATATTCAGGAAGCACACCTGTCAGAAACAGATCTACAACCTCAGGATTTTTTTTGGCTTTAAGGATTGCAGATGCATTCCATAAAGTTACTTTCCCGTTTATTTTTTGCATTGCTTCAGATAAGGAAGGCACACCAATAATAAATCCTACCACCTCTTCTGCCTTATTGGTAATAATCTTCACATAATCAGGATTTATTGCAGCGAGATACCTGTTCATATAATAATCCACAACATCTTCAGTGAGTTCCACAACGGAGAACAAATCTTCGAAGGCTTCATTAAGTGTTGAAAACAGTTGCTGTACCCATGGTTTAATTTCAGCAGTTTTTTTAAAGCTTTTTACCTGCAATTGATATCTCTTTTTTATCATTTCTGCAAGTTTGGCAGCCTTTTCAGGGATTTCCTTCTCTAATGTAAGCCTGAATTCAAGCCAATCAATCTGCTTCTTATAATGAAGTCGTTGCATATGTTTGCGATAGTAATCCATATGGTACTCTGAGGCTATGGAAGGCATATAATTAAACCCTTCAATCAGCATTCCCTGATGATCAAGGTTCGTAAAACCCAAGGG
>PKSY01000308.1 GCA_002869405.1 Marinilabiliales bacterium | reverse complement strand
GAAGCTGAAAATGCATACTACAATACAATTCCCACATTTGCCACGTTTGAATTTACAGATAACCACGGACTCAATGTGATTGAGTTTAATCACGACGGCACTGCATGGCAGGAAATTGCAAATGACATTGCCGGTACCACCTGGGACGGAACCGAAGGAAATACTCCTGCAGTTTATACACTCCCTGTATTCTCAGCACTCACCGAAGGCGAACACACTATTTACTGGCGTGTCACTGATGATGCCGGAAATATTGCAACTTTCGACTGGACTTTCTTCAAGGATACTCAGGTTCCGTCGGGTAATCTGGCAATGGCTATCAGCGGTGTTACTACCACTGGTATGACCATTACAGGGGCTGCTGTGGAAGATGCTGTTGAAGGACACGAATACTACATCTTCGATTGCGTTAATGACTACGTCTACGACAAATTGCGTGCTGAAAACATTAACCAGTATGATCTCACAGGCATGGGAACAAACACCCTGTATCAGTTTAAATACAAGGTTACTGACGGCGTTACCAACAACCACGCAACAACAGCATGGGAAGATGATGCAAACATCTCAGATTGGTCTTACACCTACTCGAGACACACCCTTTCTGTTCCTCCAACAATTGCAACCGTTACCTGCGACAAAACACCTGAAACATGGTATAATGACGCAACATTTACATTTACCTCTGTTGACGGCTTTGGTGAAGGAACCAATGTAGAATACTATCGTTATGTTTGGGATCGCCATGCCACTCACAGCTGGAATGGTATGGAAGCTATCTGGGACGCCAATGACCTTGCTGTAACAGCAACCGACGGCGATAACTGGTATCTCCATGTGAAAGGTTACAACGGTGATAATATTGCCAATGGAACACTTGATCTCGGTCCATTCTATTACGACGGTATTGCTCCGTATGCTGTAGCTGCTCTCAACGGACATATTACTGAAAATGCCAATGAAAGTGTAACGCTTTCATGGATTGACGACTCTCAGGAGGCTAATTTCGAATACTACGAAATCTTTGCCGCAACATTTGGAAATTACCCAACTTATGCCGGCGGTTCAGAAAAATCTGCTCCTGCTGACTATGCTGCTGCTGATGCTTCTTCTGACTGGACATCTATCGGAACCACTACAGACCTCACCTATATTCATACTCCTGCAACACGCGATTATTACTATTATGTGGTATTTGCAAAAGACCTGGCAGGAAACTACAGCCCTGTATCTGGTATGACCGAATGCCTCTCCTACTGGCTGGGTGATGTCGCTGCTGATTTTGGGGTCATAAATGGTAATGATATCAGTTTACTTGCTGCTGCTTGGGGTGGTGATGTAGCCTCATACCCGGAAAGAAACGTTGGCCCTACGGTTGATGGTGCACGCGACAGCAGACCTGATCCTGACAACGCTATCGACTTCGAAGACCTTATGATCTTCTCCATGAACTATAACAACACAAACTACAGCAGCAAGGTTTCTGCACCACAGAAAGGTGAAATCTTCCTGAGTATGCATCGTGAAGTTGTGGATGGAAAACTAGTGGCTAAGCTTTACCTCACAGGTAATGAGAATACAGTACACGGTCTGAATATCAAGATTGCAGTGGGTAATGACCTCTCTGCTGAAAACATCCTTAAAGGAGATATATGGACTGACATGGACTTCTTCATGTACACCAATGAAGATGGCATTCTTGAAATCACCGGCGCTACCCTTGGTAACGGAACAACCATTGACGGCGACGGACTCATTGCAGAAATTGAATTCACAATGAACGGTGAAAACACCATGACTGACTTTGCTGAAGTAGTTGCCCGTGATGTCACAAATCAGGATATTGACATTATCCTCAATCCGATTACCGGAATCAGTGACAACTATTCAACAGAAAGCAATCTCAGCACATACCCGAACCCGTTCAGCACTTCAACAACCATTACATATAATGTTGAAGAAGCAGGAATGGTACGACTGATGGTTTACAACCACAATGGTCAGGTAGTACGCACATTAACCGAAGGTATGCAAAGCGCCGGAGCACACACTATCCGCTGGAACGGATGCGATGACAAAGGCACAGCACTACCCGCAGGAATCTATTTCTTACATATACATAACGGAAACAATACCGGCTGTCTGAAAACCATTCTGACACGCTAGTATGAACACTGGTGCTGAGAGCCTGTCCCGGTAAGCCGGGGCAGGCCACAGCATCCTTAAAACGTGATATAATGAAACATTTTAAACTCTTACTGATCATATTTTCTATTTGGTTTCCTGCAGCCCTGATTGCTACTGAAGTATCAGTAATCCCCGCATATGATGAAATTCAGGGGGGAACCTCCGTAGTTTATGATATCCGGATCTTTGATGTCAATGTACTTGAAGGTTTCGATCTGCGTGTTACTTACAGCGCAACAGATTTTACTGATGTTTCGGCAACAGTTGGTGATTTTCTCTCGTCAAATCCTAATGATTTGCAGTTCATTGCAGATTACAGTACGCCGGGAGAGATTTTTATCACCTGTACTTTGCTGAACGGTCAGAACGGCGCTTCCGGAAACGGAGTACTCGCACATCTGCACCTCACATCGCAGATGATCAACCACTCAACCGGCTCTCCGATTACTCTTTTTAACGTTGAGCTCCGCAATATTTACAATCAGACAATTCCCTGCACGACCAACAATGCGATTGTCGTTATTGACAGCGAGGCACCAAAATTCAACAACAACGATCCACTGCCTCTTACTGAGAATCAATGGTATAACGAGGCCCCGGTAATTCCTGCCACAAACTTTGTGTTTAGTGATAATTTCAACCTTCACAGTGTGGATCAGAAGGTTGATAATAATACGTGGCAGGAGATTGCTACCGGGATTAACGGACTCACCTACCCTGATCCGCCACAGGATTATACCCTGTCAAATTTCTTCAGTCTTGCTGAAGGCGCACACACATTACAATGGCAGGCTGATGATGATGTGGAACATACAAATCAATGGTCGTGGGCTTTCAACAAAGACACCGAACCGCCCCAGGGTATTTTGTCACTGGACTTCAATGACATCACAATCGGCGGCTTTACGCTCAGTGGAGGAATTCTCAACGACGCCTCACAGGGAGAAGTATTTTATGAGTTTGATGAAGTGAATGATCTTGCCCCTGACCGCGGACGTGTTTCGGGTGCCAACACATACACACTCACCGGATTAACGGCAAACACGCCATATACTTTCAGATATCGCGGATCGGACGGTGTCACCAACAATCAGCCTCCGGCACAATGGGATCAGGAATGCAATTATACGGATTGGTCAATAGCCTTAACACGTTATACGCTCTCCACTCCCCCATCAAATACTACTGTTACCTGTGATAAAAGCATTAGCACATGGTATACCTCTCCGGAGTTTGTATTTACTGCTGTGGGCGGTTTTGGCGAGGGTGCTCCCGTATCATATTACCGCTTTGTATGGAATCGTGAAGCTACTCACACATGGAGTGAAAACGAACCTGTTTGGAATCAGAGTAATTCAGTTGGGGAAACCATGACCCTCACTGCCGGTGAAGACGGCGACAACTGGTATCTGCACCTGAAAGGTTATAACGGAGAAAATGCACCCAACGGAACATTTGACTTCGGACCATTCTATTGTGATGCTACGGCTCCCTGCGCCATACACGATTTCTCTGCCGTAACCACAGATAACAGCGATGAATCGGTAACACTTTCATGGACCAATCCGCAGGAAAGTATTTCGGCAATTCACATCTATGCACGGCCTTTTGGTAACGATGGTACCGGAACATATCCTTTTTATGACGGTACAGCTCCGACAGCATCAACATGGAATAACCTGAGTGCAGAATTCTGGACGGAAGTGGGAACCATTGCCGGAACAGAAACACAGTTTATTCACTCCCCTGCAGCGCGCAATGAGTGGTACTACCTTGTGTTTACAGAAGACCCGGCAGGAAATATCAGCCCTGCATCACTTATGGAACATGCACTCTCCTATTGGCTTGGCGATGTAAATTCTCCTGCTGACGGAATAGTAAACAGTAACGACATTGGTCTGCTGGCAGCCTCATGGAATGCCAACGGTCTTGTAGCTCCTCATATCTTCAGAAATGTCGGTCCGACCACAGATAACTCGCGCGACTCAAGGCCCGAACCTGACGCCTTTATCAATTTTGAAGACCTTATGATCTATTCGCTTAATTATGGAAACACTCAGTATTTACTTAAAAAACATCATCAGATCATGGAAACACAACCCATAAACATCACGATCGATGAGCAGCATGTTTCCGCGAAGAAAAATTACATCCTGCTTACGGTGGAGAATATCCCGCAAAGCCTCAAGGGTATAGAAATTACCCTCAATGTAATGGACCCTTCACAGATCAGGGAAATCCATAAAGGAGATCTTATAAAAAGTAACGACTTCTTCATCCACGAAAGTGATGAAAATGTAATCAAAGTCACCTATGGAAATCTTAATAATCACTTCGCCGAAAACGGTATTCTCGCAACTATTGAAGTGGACAAATGCCCCGGCATCACATTGGTTAATGCGGATGTCAGGGATAACAAAAACAAGCAGCTCGCCACAAAAATATCACATACCGAAACAAACATCGGCAGCGAAGATATGTATGTCAGAGCTTATCCTAACCCTTTTAGTGAGAAAACTCATTTTGAAGTGAATGCAGTGCTTGACGGAAAAATAACCATCTGCATTTATGATCTGCACGGACGCCTTGTTGCTCAACCTGCAAATGACTATTTCCCGAAAGGAAAACACACTTTTACCTGGAACGGAAAAGATACATTCGGAAATCAGCTTCCCGATGGGATCTATTTCAGTATGACACGCTTCCGCGGAAGCACTATTAATAACAGAATAATCCTTCAACACTAATATTAATCACGATGCGCAAGATTCATCTTTTTATTCTCGCCCTTCTGCTGGCTACTGCGGGATTACAAGCCCAGCAGGTTTTTCTCAACCCCGACCCTGTCTCTGTCACTGAACCCGGAGAGTTTACCCTCTCCATTGAAGTTGACGATGATCTGACAAATTTCAGAGGCTATCGGTTTGTGTTTAGTTATGATGATAATCTGATGGATTTTGTAAGCGCCGAAAAGGGGTCACTTTTCAACGGGTTCTATTCCTACTGGTGGAGGGTCTTTGATGAAGGACCTGACAGCCTGCACATTGAGTGTATGATCTTTGGAGCAGGACTTGCTGTGAGTGGCCCCGGTCCGGTGCTGACAATGCATTTCCAGACTATTAATGAAGGTACATCGCCATTGCATTTTAATGATTGCAGAATTTACGATGTCGACGGTCTGGTAATGCCGGGAGTAACTGCCAACCATGGTACAGTGAACATCAACTATACTCCCATGGTGCAGATAAGCGGGACAGTCAGCGACTCTGCATCCGGAAACGCCCTGCAGGGTGTTAACATTTCATTTGGTAATGGTGGTGGTAATACAATAACTGATGATAACGGAAATTTCCTCCATTCGCTCCCGCAGGGATTGTCCGGTTCCGTTGTACCCTCAAATCAGGGTTATCACTTTATCCCGCAGCTAAAAAACTACAACAACATCCAATCTGATATTACAGATGTGGATTTTCAGCGTGCCCCGGATATGATTTCCATTGGCGGAACCATTGCTGATGCTACAGGAAATCCCATTCCGGAGGCTACGATATGGCTTGGTGAAAACTTTGGCTACGCCACCGTTGCAGGAACTCAGTGGCTGGCGAATGTACCCGCAGGAACAAGCGGCACGATTACACCCATTAAAAAAGGCGTAATCTTTTCTCCGGAAACAGCCACATGGCAAAATATTACTGCCAATACTACAGGTATAAACTTTACCGGTACTCCCACATCACAAACCTTTACCATTTCAGGTACCATTACGGAAGCCGAGACCGGTGCTCCGTTGCAGGGAGTTACCCTTACCTTTACGGGAAATGAAGGCAGTGCAATCACCAATGCTGCCGGTTACTACTCCCACGAAGTGCCCTATGCCTGGTCGGGAAATGTTTTCCCCGATATCTACACGCACCTCTTTACACCACGAAAAAAGCACTATTTCAATGTAAAAGAGGACCACAACAATGAGAATTATGCAGCCATCATAGCCTATCATATTACCGGGCACTTTCACGATGATGTGGTAAACAGCGACCTTGCCGGGATGCGCCTTATCTTCTCCAACAATGGCGACACGGCTACTACTGATGCCAATGGAAACTATGACCATAAAGTGGCAAAGGGATGGACCGGAGATGCTGTTCCCGCGTTACCCGGATTTACTTCCACTCCTGCATCACGACACTATGATCCGGTGTATGAAGACAAAAACGACCACTGCTACAACTCCTGGGCCGGAAACGGACAGATTGGCTTTCAATTACAGGCAGGTGAAAGCTGCACCTGGGGAGCAGTGCAAAAGCTAACAGCCGGATGCTGCTTCGGATCACTGGTCGCAGAACCCGGCGCTGAAGCAATGCTGGAAGCCGGTGAGAATATTGTGTTGAAACCCGGTTTTCATGCTAAGGCAGGAAGCTCCGTTCGTGTTTTTATCACTCCACTATCTCCGCCGGCAAAAGTAATCTGCGGACCGACAGATGAACCCGAAATCAACATCTCCACTGAGAGATACAATGCACATACAGTGTATCCCAACCCCTTCCGCAATGAAGTCACCTTCACAGTCACAGCGGAAAACGATAATACAATGATAACATTTATGCTCTTCGACCTCAGTGGAAATATCATTGCCCGACATAGTGAAAGAGCAGCAGCACAAGGCGTATGGAGCAGCACATTTAACGGAACCGCGCTGAAACCCGGTATCTATTTCTATCATATCAATGCCGGAAGCGTGAGATATACAGGCAAGATCATCAAAACAAACTAATACGAATAAAAAATCCCGCACAATGAAAAAATTAAACCTACTAATCATGCTGATGTTTTCAGGGCTTTTGATACAGGCCCAGAGCATCTTTGTATGCCCCGACACCACGCAGGTGGAGAATCCCGGGGAGTTTGAGGTGTGCATCCATGTGGATGAAAACACCGTTGAATTCAGAGGCTACCGCGTAGTTCTGGCCTACGATGCCGCCGTGATGAGCTTTGTGGAAGCAGCGCGCGGACCTGTGATGGACGGATACAGCAACTACTGGTGGCGCGTCTTTGACGAAGGCCCCGACAGTCTGCACATTTAGTGCATGGGCTTTGGTGCCGGCATCTCCGTTGACGGTCCCGGCAACATTCTTACCCTGACCTTCACAACCATTGCCCCCGGCACAACGCCGCTGGAGCTGAAAAGCTTTACCATATACAACGTGGACGGTCTGCCCATGGAAGGCGTAAACTCAGAGGATGGAATCATCAAAATAGCCAACACCGTAGGAATATCGGATCACAAGGCCGGACAGGAAAGCGTGGAAGTGTACCCCAACCCTTTTCGGAGCCGGGCGGTGGTAAAGTGGACACAGCAAACGCCCGGAAATGCGACACTACAGCTCACCGACCTTCGCGGAGCCATTGTGTACCGCAGGGAAACCGGCAGCGCACCGTCCGGAAGCCGGGAATATGAAATTAACTGTGATGGAATGATGGCGGGGGTGTATGTGCTTTGGGTAGAGCAAAGCGGCATCAGACAGGCGGTTAAAGTAGTTAAGGAATAGACAATACAAAAGTTTCACACACAACACCTTGCGAAACGAAATAAAATATATTAACTTTACAACGCAAAATCTAAAAACAACGCCATATGAAACAGAGAAACACAATTATCTCGGCAATTTTTATACTATTAATGCTCTCGGCGGGGAGTGTGATGGGGCAAACACCATGGAACTATAATGCCAGTGGAATTGATTATACTTTAGGTAAAGTAGGTATTGGAACAACAACGCCGGCACAAAAGTTACATCTACAGACAATAAATGACAAGACTGTATTACAAATTGACGGCGTTCGTTTAGAAGGTAATGGATCAGCAGCCACTTTAAAGTTGGTTGATATGCAATTTGGAAATTTATTTGTCAATACATTAAGAAAAACAGGATCTGATTTCGAATTCCTTCAATCTGTATATTCTGCTTCTGCAGGAAGTTGGCAGGAATTTGTTTATTTCAACTATACTACATTGAAATATGAAATGAGACATGGTGGTGACGCAGAATGGCTAAATGGAGGAAATGTATTGTTTAATAATTCAGGTGGTGTATTAATTAATACGTCTTATATACCCTCTGGTTATCACCTTGCTGTTGGAGGTAAAATTATTGCTGAAGAGGTTCTTGTTGAGCTCCAAACAGCATGGCCGGATTATGTATTTAAGACGGATTACAAATTACCTTCTATATCTGAATNATTGAATGCATTTATAAAGGAAAACAGTCATCTTCCTGGCGTTCCATCGCAAAAAGAGGTCTCAGAAAACGGTATAAGTCTTGGTGAAATGAACGGTATTTTATTGAAAAAAATTGAGGAACTTACTCTTTATATTATTCAACAGGACGAAAGAATTAAAAGACTTGAAAATAAGATCGAGGAATAACCTAAATAAAAACATATCATAAAAAACCAAACGGATGGCAAATGTCATCCGTTTATTGTTTAAAGAATATTGTAGATGTATATTTGCACTTTGCCTCAAAATATATCGAATGAAATACCTGATAAGTACAACGAAAGATTTTATTAATCAGTTATTAAAGAACAGGAATCTCATTAAGGATTTAACAAGGAGAGATTTTCACAGCAAATATATCCAAAACTATTTTGGTTTGGCTTGGGCCATAATGGATCCGCTCTTTTTTATTCTTATACTCTTTTTTGTTTTTAGCGTTAGATATGGAGATAAGCAGGTTTTAGGGACCGCCTTTATCAATTATTTTATTTGTGGATATATTGCCTATAATTTCTTTAATAATACTATCACACAGCTCTGTGGCTCTATTAAAAGTTATAGTTACCTCATAAAAAAGGTAGATTTCCATAGTGCCATCATTCCGATTTTTAAAATCCTTTCACAGGTAGCAATGCACGCAATAATAATTATTATCGCTGTAATAATTTTATGGATTAATGGAGAGCCACCTCAATTCATTATAATTCAAATATTCTATTATACATTTGCCATTTGTATGTTGTTGTTGGGGCTTGGATGGATCACTGCTTCGATATATCCATTCTTTCCTGATATAAAAAACATTGTTGGTATTATCTCAAGAATCTTATTCTTTCTAACACCAATTTTCTGGAGCATTGATGGACTACCTGAACGTATTGCTACAATATTAAAGTTCAACCCACTATACTACATAGCAACCGGTTATAGGGAATCACTGGTATATGGAGTACCGTTTTGGCATCACCCCAGATTGACACTTTACTATTGGGGAATCACAATAGGATTAATAGTAATTGGAATATTTGTCTTTAAAAGATTAAGACCTCATTTTGCAGACGTTATATAATGAAGAAAGATAATATAGCAATATCAGTAAAGGGAGTAAGTAAAAAGTACAAGCTCTATGATTCAAAAGCAGATAGGATGAGGGAAGCTCTTTCATAAGAAGGTAAAAAGTTTCATAAAGAG
>PKSY01000169.1 GCA_002869405.1 Marinilabiliales bacterium | reverse complement strand
CGGTTGTCCGGAATTCCTATCCCCGTATCTTGCACTGAGATCTTAAGAAGGTCTTCTCCCAGCTTTTCCTGAAGCCGTTTGAACACAACATTTATTTCCCCCTTATTTGTGAATTTGATGGCATTCTTCACCAGGTTTGATAATATACCAAATAGTTTATCATAATCTGAGTAAATGAAGGCTTCTGCCGGTGTGAAGTCAGTTGTTAGATTGAGGTTTATTCCTTTGCTTTGAACTTCAGGATGATAGAAGTCTATAATCTCTTTCCCGAGCATCTTCAGAGAGAAGCTGGTATTATCAAGTTTTATCTGATTGGCTTCAATTTTTGATATATCAATAAGGTCATTTAATGTACTTAAAAGACGGTCGCTGCTTTTTTGAATTACATCAGTGTATTGTTGTCGTTTGTTTTCAGATAGATCGGGTGTTTTCAATAGCTTAATAAAACCCAGAATTCCATTCATCGGAGTACGGATTTCATGGCTCATATTGGCCAGGAATGCAGATTTAAGCCTGTCTGCTTCCTGCGCTTTTTCGAGCGCCACAATCAGCTCTTCTTCCGTTTGTTTTTGATTGGTTATATCAAGGATTATCCAATTGGCATATTCAATTTTTGAAGGATCTTCATCGTATGGTATTCCTCTGGCTCTGATATCGAGCCACCTTTCGCCTTTTTCAGGGTGTATATAGCGAATCTGCTCTGTGAAAACGAAAGGAGGCTTCATGCCATTGGCATTTGCGATCATAAGTTTTTGAAGGTCATCCGGGTGTACATAACTGAACCAGGAAATAAAATTATACTTATCCTTATCAGTAATGCCTAGCAAGCTGCTAAATGAAGGACTTACATGGATTACCTCAATTTTTGTCTGCGTGATATCTGCTCTTGTACGATAGATTACATAGCCTTCCGGATTTTGTAAAAGAGACTGTAGATGTTTTTCCCTTAAATCCTGCTCCAGTTGATGTTGTTTTTGAGATGTGATATCCTGAAAGACACCAAATAATCGAAGACACCGGTCTTTATCCTTTTTGATTTTTCCAATCACTCTAATCCATAATTCTTTTCCTCTGGCAGTAATAAACCTTCGTTCAATATCGAAATCTTTACATTCTGCAATTGCATTTCCAATAATTTCATGAATTTCGGGATTATCATCCTTAACAAAAAAGGACCTTATGCTATGTAGTGTGGGAATAAAACTATCATCTACTTCAAAAATCATTTTTGCTGTGGAAGTCCATTGAAAATCACCTGTTGAAGTATCCATTTCCCATCCTCCGGCACGGGCAATTACACCTGTTTCATGAAGCAGCAGGTTACTTTTTTCCAAATCAGCCTCTGCAACTGAAAGACGGTTTATATTTTTCAGATCGTTGCAGGTTTTCTCAACTTTCTTTACGAAGATGTCCAGAAAGTCAGGGTTCTTAACTAAATAGTCAATAGCACCAAGTTTCATCATCTCAACGGCAGTATTTTCATCTCCGTAGCCGGTGATTACAATGAAATTTGGAGTTTTACCTATTCTTTTCTGTAATTCAACGATAATATCCTTTCCGGTGCTATCAGGTAACTGATAGTCGAGAAGTAATAGTTCATTTGAACCTCCTGAGACTTTCTCAAATGCTTCTACAGCGTTTAATGCTCCGGAGGTTTTATACCCTTCCTTTTTTAACTTTTTTCTTATTAAGTAATTTAGCCCTTCATCATCCTCAATAACAAGGATATGAAACTCCTTAATACTTTCCGGTTTAGCTGTTTGGTTTGATGAATTCATAGGAGATGGTATTGGTTATATTTGAGCAGGTTTGTCAGGGGTTACTGCCTATATGAGGCATCTCAACAACGAGAAGGAAAAGACCCAGCTTTCTGATTGCATCTACGAACTTATCATAGTCAATGGGTTTTTTTATATAGTTGCTGCAGCCGAGCTCATGACAGCGTTCAATTTCTCTTGGATCATCAGTTGTTGTTATCATTATTACAGGCATCTTCTTTAGGGAAGGATCTCCTTTGACGGTTTTAAGTACTTCAATTCCATCTACTTTTGGCATTTTAATGTCCAATAGTAATAAAGCAGGCAGAAGTGTTTTCTTCTTTTTTTCTGCTTCTAAGAAATCAAGAACCTGTTGTCCGTCCGTAAAATGAATAATGTCATTTAAAAGACCTGCACGTTTCAGGTTTCGTTTTATCAACGTCGCATGGCCGAGATCATCTTCGGTCAGGATAATGGTTAATTCTTTATTCATGACAATTACTTTTTAAAATGAACAGGTAGATTAATTGTAATCTCGGTGCCTTCTCCGTATTCTGAAACCAGTTGGATAGATCCATTGTTTTTTTCAACAATTTGTTTGATTATACTCATGCCAAGTCCGCTTCCGGGCTTATTGGGGTCAAGTTTGTAGAACATTTCAAAGATTTTCTTTTGATGGGCTTTTTCTATACCAATGCCGTTATCTTTGATTTTGTACCGGGCAAACTTTTTCTCTTCTGTGCCGGAAATAACGATTTTTCCTTTGCGCTCAGGGGATAAAAATTTAATTGCATTTCCCAAAAGATTGGAAAAAAGCTGATTTATCTGATCTTTGTCTCCATAGCAGCGCGGTAAATCTTTAATAACCACTTCTATTAAGCCTTTATGAATTTCATATTTATACGAATCTACTACTTGCTGCATTAGTATATTCATACTGAGAAGATCTATTCTGGATTCCTGCCGTCCTAATCTTGAAATCTGTAACAACCCCATAAGAAGGTTATCCATTTTGGCAATACTGGTGGTTATGTAGTGTATTGACTCCGGTAACTCTTCGTTTAAGATTAAGGCAGCCCGGTTTTTTACCTCATCAGGAATTTCCTCATGAGCCATAATCTTGTTTAGTTCATTTATTGAGGATAAGAGTTCTTTACTGAAGCCCTGGACATTTACCAATGGTGATCTGAGGTCATGGGTTGTTATATAGAGAATCTGTTGTAACTCTTCAGTTTTGGAGGCCAGGTTAATATTTAATTTTTCAAGTTTTTCTTCATTTGATTTTAATTCAGTAATATCTGAAGCCAGTTCAAATCTTAGTTTTCTGCCATCAGGCCATTCAATTACTTTGTCAGCACATCTGAACCAATGATGATTTACTTCATTCTGAAATTCCCAGAAATATGTTTCTCCCGGTTTTTCATTAAAGATAATATTGTTGGTGCAGAATGGGCAGGGTGTTTTCCTGTTTTGAAGAACCTTATAGCACTTTTGTCCTATGATATCCTCAACCCAGAATTTTTTTGCGGTATCGTTTACATGTACAATTTCATAAGTGTCCGGATCTGAAACATAGATTACATCATCAATACCATCAAACAGGGATTTGAACTGCATGAAGTTTTGCCGTATTTGCAATTCTGAGGCCTGAAGTTGTTGGTTAGCAGCATTGAGCTGTTGATTGGCCGCCTGAAGTTGCTGCTCGTTGGCAGACAATTGCTGGTTAAGGGCAGTCAGCATCTCCTCCTTTTCTTTTTGTGGTGTGACGTCAGCTGCAATTTCAAACCTTAGTTTTCTTCCGTCAGGCCAGGTTATAGTCCGGTCCGAGCATCGGTACCAGTGTTTATTCACCTCATTTTGGAACTCCCAGACATAAGCGCTCTTTTGATTATCTTTAAAAATGATATTATTAGTACAGAAGGGACATGGTTCATCTCTGTTTTGGAGTGCTTTATAGCATTTCATTCCAATAATATCTTCACCCCAGGTTTCACGAGCTATCGTATTTACATGTACAAGGTCATAAGTCTCCGGATCTGACACGTAGATTACATCCTCTATGCGATCAAGTCAAGCTTTGAATATTTCTTCGTTTTGGCGAACCTGAAGTTCGCTGGCTGCAAGTTGTTGATTTGCTGCTTTGAGTTGTTGGTCGCTGCTTTCAAGCAGTTTGTTGGTGTTGGAGAGATTGCTGCTTGTTTTCTTCAGCGCTGCATTTTTCTTATTCAGAAGATCAATCTCTTCTATAAGTTTCTCCCTTGACCAATCTGAAATGGTAGACATTTTTCATAGTTTCAGTGTTGGTAATACAATGGATTTATATATAATGATTATAAAGATACTACTTTTTTTGAATGTCCATTGCCAACTGAAACAAAAAGATCACCTGATTGTGTATTTAGGATAACAGATCGTCGCAGTGTTCCTCCAAGATCCTTATAAACAATTTCTCCATTGTGTTTCATGATACAGTTTATTACACTTTCGGTTATAGCCGGAGTAAGAAAGTCATCTTTCTTTTTCAATACATTGGCTCCACCGATTATTGCAACAGGGATTCTTTTAGTAACTCCGGTTGCGGAAGAAATTTCAGAAAAAAGTGCATTGATTCCGGGCACTGCATATCTGAGGTCTATTTGATTATCAGCAGTAAGAGGGGAGTTCGGAAGCATAATGTGTATCATAGCACCAAGGTGAAAATTTTTGAGGTATGAAACAACGGCGATACACGAACCCAGGGGTGTTGAGTTGAGCAGGGCCGGGGTGTCGGTAACCACAAGGTCACCCGGGCCAATGTATATTTGATCACCTGGTTTCATAAGAAGCTCGCATATAAAATAGCATCCAAATAGCTAAAGGTACAAAAGAAAGCAGTATTGTATTGGTTTATTATAGATAATAATGTTTAACGATTTCAGAAAACTCTTCGACCTGTTCCTGAATCCATTTCTCATCTTTACCTAATTCTTCGGCCATTAAGCGTGCAACCTCAGGAGCCATTTCTTCTGCAGCTCTGGCATCCAGAAATAGTGCCCTCACGCGTCGGGCAAGCATGTCATCCAGCGTCATTGCCATTTCATTTTGGCAGGCAAAAACCACTTCCGCCTTTATAAATTCAAGTCGCTCGTGAAGTTTTTCTTCCAGCCCCGGGTTTTCAGCAACAAGATTCCTGATATTTTCACCTTCTGACCCATACACATAAAGTGGATCATTAAGGTTGATGTTTTTCATGTATCCGTGAATCTGAAGTTTTCCGGTTTTGCAACTTACTTTCCCTAGTCCACAGTGTTGTGCTGCTTTATCTACTGTGTCCTGAGCCATTTTTCTGTATGTGGTCCACTTCCCTCCGGTAATAGTTATAAGTCCGGACTTACTTACTATTATTTTATGGCTTCTGGATATCTCTTTTGTTTTTTTGCCGTCGCTTTTAGGCGCTGCCAATGGTCTAAGTCCTGCAAATATGGACCTTACATCTGATTGTTTTATCGGCTTTTTGAGATATCGGGTCGCAGTATTTAAAACAAAATCGATCTCTTCTTGCAGTGGTTTAGGCTCCAGACTGGCTTCATTGATTAATGTATCTGTAGTTCCAATAACCACTTTTCCTCTCCATGGTACGGCAAAAAGAACCCTGCCGTCATCAGTTTTTGGAATCATTATCGCATAATCACCACCCAGGAATTCATGATCTACCACAAGGTGAATGCCCTGACTTGGAACCACTTTCCTTCGTCCTCCCGCCTCATCCATCTGAAATATTTCATCAGCGAATACACCTGTAGCATTGATTACGGCTTTGGCGTAAAGAGTATGATTCTCACCGGAGAGTAAGTCTACTGCTTTTACTCCCGTAACGCTGTCATTTTCTTTAATAAGATCAGTTACCTTGAAATGATTAACAGCTGTGCCACCATTATCAATGACCGACTGTGCCAGATTAACTGCCAGCCTTGCATCATCAAACTGTCCGTCATGATATACGACACCTCCTCTTAACCCTTTTTCTTTAATGGCAGGAAGTTTTTTGATTGTTCGTTTTTTACTGTAAGGCAGAGATCTGCCAAGCCCCAGATGACCAGCCATAAGATCGTATAGTGTCAGGCCGATTGTGTAAAAAGGCTTTCCCCACCAATTGTAATTAGGAATAATGAATGATTGGTTTTTAACCAGATGGGGAGCGTTTTTTCTCAATAGTCCGCGTTCACGAAGTGCTTCCAGCACAAGAGCTACGTCACCCTGGGCCAGATATCTCACCCCACCATGAACCAGCTTTGTACTTCTGCTGGAAGTGCCTTTTGCAAAGTCAGTCCCTTCAAGAAGCAGCGTTTTATAGTTTCGTGTTGCTGAATCCAGGGCAACCCCGAGACCTGTAGCACCGCCACCGATTACAATAACATCCCATTCGGAATTCGCTTTGATGTTTTCAATTTGTTGAGTTCTCTTCATATATAGTAATTACAAATTTTATCTACTCTTCTTCTACCCAATTCTTTGCTCTTTCAAGAGCGTTCTCCCATCTGAAAATCAATTTTTGCATGGTCTCTTTTTCTGCTTCAGGAATATACTCTTTCTCCATTGTCCATTGAGAATTTAGTTGATCTACAGATTCCCAGAAGCCAACTGCCAGACCTGCAAGGTATGCTGCTCCAAGTGCTGTAGTTTCAAGTTGCTTAGGTCTTATAACAGGGACACGCAGAAGTTCAGACTGAAACTGCATTAACAGATTATTTGCTGCGGCTCCTCCATCAACGCGTAATTCGGAAATATCTATTCCTGAATCAGCCTCCATGGATTTAAGAATATCCATTACCTGAAAAGCAATACCTTCAAGAGTAGCTCTGGCAAAGTGACCTCTGTTGGTACCTCTTGTGATGCCAACCATGATGCCCCGGGCATACTGATCCCAGTGTGGGGCACCTAAACCACTTAGTGCCGGAACAAAATATAGCCCTCCATTGTCATTTACAGTATTCGCCAATGTCTCAATCTCAGCTGCATGCCTTATGATGCCCAGTTGATCGCGCAGCCATTGAACAGCTGCTCCTGCAATAAAAACAGAGCCCTCCAGTGCATAGGTTAACTTGTTGTTGATTTTCCATGCTACCGTTGTGAGAAGGTTGTTTGCTGAAGAAATGGCTTTATCTCCTGTATTCATGAGTAAAAAACATCCTGTGCCATAAGTGTTTTTTGCCATACCCGGTTTTATACATTGCTGACCGAACAGTGCCGCCTGTTGATCCCCGGCAATACCGGCAATTGGAATTTCATGGGCAAAGATTGTCGTTTTTGTATAACCGACTACCTCGCTGGAGTTTTTAACATCAGGAAGCATGCTTTCCGGGATATCAAATAAATTAAGGAGTTCCTGATCCCATACACCTGTATGTATGTTAAAAAGCATTGTTCTGCTGGCATTCGTTGCGTCTGTGACATGTTTTTCTCCACGAGTAAGCTTCCAGATAAGCCAGGTGTCAACGGTTCCGAATGCAAGTTTCCCCTCCAGTGCTTTTTCTCTGGCACCCTCCACGTTATCCAGAATCCATTTAACCTTTGTCCCTGAAAAATAGGCATCTATAACAAGACCTGTTTTATTCCGGATGAAATCCTGAAGACCTTCCTCTCGGAGTGAGTCACAATATTTTGCGGTTCGGCGATCCTGCCAGACAATGGCATTGTAGAGTGGGTTTCCAGTTTCCCTGTCCCATACAATAGTAGTTTCACGTTGGTTTGTAATGCCTATTGCTGCAATGTTTTTCCCATTAATGCCGATTCTGGTAATTGCTTCTGCGGCAACCGCTGCCTGTGAAGACCATATCTCATTCGGGTCATGTTCAACCCATCCCGGTTTTGGGAAAAGCTGAGTAAACTCTTTTTGGGCAACTGATTGAATATCACCTTTATTATCGAAAACGATAGCTCTGGAACTTGTAGTGCCCTGGTCAAAAGCGAGGATATATTTTTGCATGAAGGGAAATTACAAAAATATTCACAAAAAACTGATGTTAAGAATTGAATTATATTAGTGCAATCGTGTTTTTATAAACTCCACAATCTCTTCCATCGCCTCTGTGGCCTCCGGGAATAATGGCGCCATTAACGGATAGCAATGAACCTGTCCATTCCCGGTTCTGAAGGTAACGTCAACTCCTGAGGCTTTAGCCTTCTCAGCGAAGAGCCTGCTGTCATCATATAACTCATCATGATCACCGGCATTAATAAACAGTGGTGGCAGGTTTTGTAAATCCCCGAATAATGGCGAGATGTACGGGTTTTGCAGGTCGTTTTCTGCAACATAGTGATTTCTGAAGACAATCCATGAGTATGAGTCTGTTAGCGCCTTTCTCACACAATTCGCGGAAATCTTCGATTGAGGTATTCATATCAAAAACCGGCTTTCGCAGTTTACCCTGCAAAATGTGTCGGTTTCTTAACATGAAGTTGAAAATCTTACTTTTTGTACTCATGGTTAGTTTTTGTGCAAAAATCGAAATGATATTTTTGATCTCACTGAACCTATGTTAAAAAATACGCAAATTGGTTTTTTTCCTTATCCGACTTAACGACTGCGGTGCAATACCCAGATATGATGCGATATACTGCAAGGGAATAGCATTCATATACTCTTTGTGTTGTTCCAATAAATTATGGTATCGCTTTTCGGCAGTTTCAGACCTGATTTCG
>PKSY01000338.1 GCA_002869405.1 Marinilabiliales bacterium | reverse complement strand
CTCTTCATGGTACTTGATTTTGTGCTGGATAAAAGTAGGGATTTTTGAGGACACGAAGTTGCCCCCTAACCCCCAAGGGGGATTCACTCCACAATCACCTCATCCACAAAAATCCACGACGGATTACCATAGCCGCGGTGCCATTCCGGGCACTCTTTCATAGATGTAGCCATTACACGAAGGTGTTTAGTCGACACTTCTCCCACATCAAAAACAAAAGGAATACTCTTTACCAGATAAGTCCTGTCACTCTGGTCGCCTTGCTGAGCAGCTATTTCCCGGAAGTTTTCCCCATCATCCGAAACCTCAACTTTAACATCAATTGGAAGGAAAACCCAGGAGTTCACCGCTTTCAGGAAGTTCATCTGTATGGTGGAGAAAGTGGTTTTTTCCGGGAACGTGATATCCACTATCATATCTTCACCATGGAATCCGAGCCAGTTATTATGAAAATCCAGGTCGCCGAGCAGTCCGTCGTTGATGGCTTTTGCCCCGCCTACCGGATAACGGTCGCTGTAAGGAGTTTTGATCTCAATTATGGCATCCTTTAGCAGGTTATCAATGGTTTGCTTCTCAAGCTTGTTACGGGCATAAATGCAATAATCTTCCACCTTAAAATTCCGTTCATTGATACGGATATCCTGGTGGTTATTACTTAGCGCTTCGAGTCTGTCCAGACAGGCCATCATCTCCGGCTTAAGGCTCTTTTTTCCATCCTTTTCGGAGAAAAAACTTAGCTGTTCATCGTTGGTATTCATGGCCACATCAAGGTAGGCGAAGTCCACCGGGAGGCGTGTTTTAAGTACACGCTTCAGATAGGTACTGTCGCTGGCAACTGCGGCTTCCGCATCATCCATAAAGGATTTATATTGAATAAGCATTTCGGGAGTCAGATAGCTGTCGGCATAATCGGCCGGGAAGCCATAAATGTTAAGAAACTCCTTTTCGGCATGTGGTGCCAGGTTGGCGTGTGTCGTCGTGAAATACTTTCGGATGTGTGGCGCTGCGGGACCGTAATACCGTGTTATGAAGTTATCAATCAGTGAATCCGCATTGGCATCCACATTCCACATAAGGTTGGCGATAAGATACTGCTTCAGGTCAGAGAGATCGGACCAGTTGCCATTGCTGCCCTGTTCAAACATCATATTTACATTGGAGTTCTTGAAAAACTGCAGATTTGGTTGCAACACATGAAAGTTTGGAAATGGTGTGAGGTAGTTCTTGAACTGGACCACATAATCCCAAAGGAAAATATTGTTAGTCAATGTACTCCAGTCCTTCATATCTTTTACGAAAGAGGCGCTGCGCGGATCTTCGGTGAGGGGCATGCTGCGGTTGCACTCAATGGAGCAGAACATAATGTTCACATTGGGATCGGGCTTGATGTTTTGAGGTGCTTCACGGGTAAACTGGTAGGCCAGTGTAGAGATAACCTTATTTGGATAAGCACGGGCAATCTCATTGGCCATGTGTATGTATGCACCCGAATAGGCGCCATATTTCTCATACAGTTTCTTACAGCGTTCACACTCACAATAGTTATAGGCATCGTTCTGTGATACAGACCAGATGTTTTTCTCCGGCTGCAGTGCCATCTCTTTTCCAAGGTTTTCAATGAGGAAATCAATCACCTCCGGGTTACTCAGACAGAGCTGAGCATCCTGCAATCTGCGACCACCGATTTCAGAATAATACTCCGGATGCTCTTCAAAGTAGGTTTCCGGAGGAAGCAATTTATGGAAGGTATGCACAAACATCCCCCAGTCGTCGAGCTGTTCCAGTTTGTACCAGTTGCGGTATTCACGGTCGTGTTGTCCCGGGAACAGGGTGCGGCGGAAGTCAAAATCGGGATTGTAGCTTTTAAGACTCACCTGTGGCAACGTAATTTCATTCATCTTTGGAGCATCATACTCCCCGGGAGCCAGCAGCATACATCCCAGATATTGCTCCAAAAATGTCGTGGCGGAATAGATGTCACCCCGGCTGGTCTTCCCGCCAAGGAAAACACCATGCTCTGCCGGTGCAATGATAAAACCATCTTCTGAAAGCTCTGAAATGGTTTCTTTTTGTTCCTCCGAAGCATACTCTTTTCCCAGAAGGATGTTCTGCTTCTTTGCATCGGGCTCCTCATTTATTGCCAGCGTTTTTCCGGACATCCGTACCCACCAATCCTGCGAGGTTTGTGCGGCCTCCAGTGTAAGTGAATCAGCATCAGCAGCTAAAACAATTACATTTTGTGAATCGACAGGTGTTTTCATTTCTGTGTTGCATGAGAAAAGGGCTATGGCAATAAGCGATATTATTGCGAAGAGAAGGTTTTTCATGGTGTTATGATTTTGTGGAGGGTAAATGTAAGGATTTTATTGACCGTAAAGTCGCAAAAACGCGAAGACGTCTTTGCGTTTTTGCGACTTCGCGGTAATATTTTTAATCAAGAAGAATTTGAATAGCTAGTGGAAGACAAAAAACAATGAAGTTTATTGATTAATAGACTATGATCTTTTGAGTGTAATATTCTGTTGAATTTTCGATTTTAACAATGTAGAGACCAGGTATCAACTCATTAATATCAATTTTAAATTCATTTTTGTTGAGCGTGTTCAATTCCACAACTTTCTGACCTGTAAGATCAAATATCGTGATACTTGCTTCTTTCAATTCATCCGGTATTTCAATATTAATATAATCCTTTGTTGGATTGGGATAAGTTTTTATATCTGAAGGATGTGCAATAATATCCTGAATGGAAGTCAGAAATTCCTGTTCGGGAGTAGTGATAATTACACCATTTGAACCGGTAAAATACCCTTTACTATTTGTAAAGAATACAGAGTTTAGCCATCTTCCACATACCGGTGGATATGTTTTCCATGATTCTCCACCATCACCTGTATAAAGAATTGTACCGCCGGCTCCAACAGCATATCCCCGGTTTACATCTGTAAAAAAGAGATCCATTAAATCCCTGTCAGTACCGCTGGATTTTTCTTCCCATGTATTTCCGCCATCATTAGTTTTAATTATGGTACCTCTCAATCCTGCAGCTATGCCAATTTGTGAATCAGGGAAGCTAACTCCCCAAAGACCGTTTGGACCATTGTTTAAAACAGTATTCCAGGTGATACCTCCATCAGTTGTTTTTAGAATAGTTCCTTCCTCGTAGAACCCCCCAGAAGCATAACCAATCTGTTCGTTTACAAATTCAATATCATAAATATGTGTTGTTGAATTTGTAACCACCTCTTCCCAGGTAGTCCCTGCATCCGAGGTGCTAAACATAATTCCTTGATTACCTGCTACAAAACCGTGGTCCTTATCTTTAAAACAAACCGTTTGAAAGTAGTAGTCTCCTGTTTCTGTCACAATCCAGTTATCTCCTCCATCAACAGTTTTATATATTTTTCCGAAGCCACCAACAATGTAACCATTATTATCATCTACAAAGTATACTGATTCCAATCTGTTCGTTGTAGTATCTGAAATTTTTTCCCAGTGTGCTCCTCCATCTGTGGTTTTTAATATGGAGCCATAAAACCCAACAATATAGCCCGTATTCGCTGAGGGGAAATGCACAGATTCATATTCACCGGTATGCCCCGTTGTATAGTTACTCCATGTTTCACCAAAATTATGTGTCATTAATAATGTTCCTGCTCCGCCTGTGGAAAAACCAGTTCCTACACTATTGCATGAAATAGAATACAACTTGTTTTCATGGCTGCAGACCTCACTCCATGTTTCACCTCCATCAATGGTTTTTATAATCCTGTCATTATTATCAGCAACGCCATAAACTGTTGCAAATCCCATGCTTTCATCTATAAAACAGATAGATTTTATATCGTTAAACACCATGGTTTTTGAACAGTCCCAGGTCTCACCACCATCCATCGTTTTAAAAATAAAACCATCTTCACTTCCAATAAAACCAATATTCTCATTTACGAATGTGATATCATACATTTTGTTATAATGCGATGGTTCGTGCGCCGACCATGTGAGGCCTCCATCTTCAGTTTTCAAAATTGTTTCAAATTCCCCGACAACAAATCCGGTTTGACTATCAAAGAAAAAGAGTGAGAATAAATCCCGGGAAGTCACTGAATCGAGCAGTGACCATTGCAAGTCATTTCTGCTGAATTTCAAAATAACACCTTCGTCACCAACGGCATAGCCGGTATTTTCATCCGGAAAATATAACTTTTTGAGGTTTTTATCTGTATCTGTTTCGACTGGCGACCATGTATCTCCTGCGTTGGTTGTAATAAATGAAATACCATTATAACCGATAATGACTGCAGTATTTTCATCAAGGACTTCAACATCTGTAATGTGCTCAGGGATTGGTCGTTGCTGATACTCCCATGTTGACCCTCCGTCTGTAGTTTTTAAAACAGTTCCCAAACAACCAACCGCAAACCCTGCTTCATTATTATAAAAATCAGTATTTAGAATTTCATTACCCTGAGGCAGTGGGTTTTGCCAGGTCCATTGTGCGCACAAACAGCTAATGGAAAATACGAGTACGGCAAATAACAATAATTTCTTCATTGCGGAGGTTGTTTTTGGTTAAGATGAAGTAATGAATGATTATACAAGGGATTAAAGTTAAAAAAATACTTCAACACAAAAAATGTTTTTATAATTATTTTATGTGCGAGAAAACGAGATCAATCCATGTCTTTGGATCATCATGGTTAATCTAATTGGCAATCAAAATCTTAAGCGCAGAAACCTTTGATGCTGAAATAAGATTAATGAAATAAATCCCACCAATCAGATCATCTACACTTATTCTTAAGGAATTTTGTTCACGATAAATGTCATCACAAAAAAGAGTCTTTCCAATTGAATTCTTCAACTCAAACCTTTTGAAATTATGACCCTTCGGTAACTCAATATGTACATTACTATTCGCAGGATTAGGGTAAATTTTAACTTTTTGTTCCTCAATAAGTGAGGCTCCGGTATTAACAGAGAACACCACACTATCAGCCTTTTGCTGCAGAAAAAGTGCAATATCCCCGTCTAAACCCGCATTGTAGGTACATCCCTCCGGGCTGTTTCCTGTTAATGTGGCGTAAAAGGTGCATGCAGCAAGGTAGGTGCCAGCCAAACTCGGGTGTGAATTATCTGCCGAGAAGAGGTTAATGGGATCACCATCGCTGATGGCCGCTCCCCAGGCATTGCCCACCGGAGCACACAAACCGTCCACAGACTCTGCCATGTGATTATACGAAGCCGCCAGTGTGTCCTGCATATGGAAGAAATCCACAAAATCAGCACTGCAATAGTCTTGTATGCACTGTTGTCCTCCGAACTTACGCCCCCATGTCATAAAGAAAACCGGTGAAGCATCAGGACTGGCTTCCCGTATTAGCTCCGCCAGTTCTATAGCTGCAGGATAGGAATAATTATCCCTGAAAAACGGAATCGTTGGAAACTGACTCTGATCCTGCAAAACCACATAATCCCAACCTCCTTCAGCAATCATCGAAAGTGAGGTCTCATTATAAAGATGCCCGCCATCAGGGTGACCAAGTGTGTATCCGCCGGGTGTATTCCGCTGTACTTCCAGTGTATCGCCCATGGCCAGGGCAAAATCTTTCACCATCTGGTCCAGATTATTAACATAGGTATAACTGTTTCCAAGAAATAACACTCGGGTGGTCTGGGCATTTATTCCCGTAAAGGAAAAAATGACGATAAATGTGATTAGTAGGTTTCTTCGCATTGAGCAAAATTAACAAGTTATTTCACAAAGAGCCACGAAGAGCCACTAGGACTTTCCATTATTAGACGCGATGAATCGCGTCTCTCCAAATCGTCCCGAAATGATGTGTTCTGGAGAGCCACGATATATCGTGGAAAGCATAAGAAGGGTGTTTCTAACCCCTCTTCCGGTTAATCAGATAAACCCCCACCAATACAATCGCCATACAAATGACATGTATAAAGGTGATGTTTTCCCCATCCAGCAATCCCCAGAAAATGGCGAAGATGGGAATGATGTACGTTACCGATGAAGCAAAAACCGCCGAGGAGTGTCGGATCAGGCTGTTCATGAAGAGCATCGCCGTGGCAGTGCCGATTATTCCCAGCCCGGCAAGTGCCAGCAGGTGAATCTGCCAGTCAGGATTTATGGTAACGGCCTGCAAATCAGTAGTAAAAAGATAGCCCAGAGCTACCGGCCAGATAAACATAAACGACAAGGCCGTAATCACAATCCCGTTAAGGTGTGAGAGATAGGTGCGCACCACATTGATATTAAATGCATAGCATATCGTAGCCACTACAATAAAAAGGGCGTAACTGTTGATATTATGAATGGAAATATTTTCCCCGGCGGCGATAAGTCCCAGCGCCCCGATCAACCCCAGGATAAGGCCAATCACCTGCCGAAGCTTGAACTTACCGCTGAAAAAAAGTGCTCCCACAATCAACGTAAATATCGGAGTCATGCTGTTAAGCATTCCGGCAAGTGCACTGTCGAGACGGGTTTGTGCTTTTGTAAACAGAAAGGCCGGGATGAAGCTGCCGATAAATCCGGCAATCATAAGGTATGGAAAGTCCTTTTTCTTAAGTTTCTTTACGTGTTTTATGGAAAGTGGCAACAGTGCCAGTGAAGCCAGCGCCATACGGATGGCTGCGGCCTGATCATTGCTGAAACTCCTTAACCCGATTTTCATCAATATAAATGACGAACCCCAGGTAAAGGCCAGCATAAACAATATGGTAAACTGAAACCACTTTTTATCCCAATGCATACTCACGGTTTAGCTGTCCCAAAGGTATTTATCTTTTGCTTGCAATATTCGATTTACTGCAGAAAATTGGTTTATCGCTTTACAACCTTTCCATAAAGATTTTCGCCCTGATCCAAATACCTGAAAATATAAACGCCGGATGGCAGAGAACTAATGTCAATATCCTGAACCCCGGAATCACTCTTTTTTATGGGCATCTCTGCTCCCGAAAGATCAAATAATGAAAGGTTTTCAACGCTGTATTCCAGGCCATGGTATTCAATCTTAATCTTCCCGTTGGTAGGATTTGGGATAAAGTTCAGCTCTTTTTTCTCACTATCCCGGATTCCTGTCATCTCGACATGTGCAGTCATTTCAGCAATGATCTCCGGTTCATTGTCCGCTTGTCCGTACATCGTCTCAAAAGTGTTGGCCTGTGGTGTATCATACTCAAAGAGATTTTCAGCAAAATGAGGATCCAGCGTCTGATAGCAAACCTTTACGAAAACATTGAACTCTGTAGCACTGTTAACAGGGATTACATAGTTAATGATATCAGCTCCGGAGCCGTGTTCACCTCCCGAAAAACGGTTAAAGTTTTCATCGTCGGATGCACTACCGTGGATGGCGATATTCACCTCATCGGGGCCTCCGGGAATATAGCCTAAAGGAGGAATTCTGTTGTCTTTCAGATACGCGGCACCACGAAGCAGGATATAAGTAAGATTCTCATCCACATCCTTCATCAATGCCTGATAAATTTGCACCTGATTTTCGTCCGTTATGGTGTTGTGATGTGGTTGCCATGCTTCACCATCAGTAAGGATAATCCCGTCCTCGTCCCACTCACCTGATTCAAAAACCGGAATGCCGGCACCATTTTCAACCCTCAGATAAACCCATGCTCTTCTGCTCGGGAATCCTGTGGGAAATTTATGTCCGGAATGGTTTTCAATGGTTATGCCAAGACGAAGGGAGTCGTCAGATATCTAACTAATCATGGAGGTTTCTACAGCTGATTGCAATGTTCTTTTGCTTTTCGCGATGGTAGAATCCATGTGTTGGGGTAAAGCGGAAACCTGGAGCGCATCGATATTATCTTTTAAAATCCCCCCCATAAAAGCATTTCCACCTGCCAGCTCGTGCTCATAGATAGGGTTTCTCATTTCGGAAAGCCATGGTGGGCTCACCGAAATCTTCATCGCTTCGTCCACCGCCGGCATATGGCAGTCCTGACAGCTTTTCTCTTCCACATAATTGCTGTTTCTCCACTCCAGAAAGGGTGTTTGTTCGGGGAACGTTCCTGCCACATTGCCCTGATTATCAAGATAGGGCGTAAAGAGTGTGTGGCATGTAGCGCAAAGTCTTGAATCCTGAATGTGCTCAGAAAACATGGGCTCAAATCCCGATTGGTTGATCATCGGTTGAGCCACAGGATTTAGATAGGGACCAAAGATCTCATGGCTGTCATTGAGTGGGAAATTTGCCGTGAAAGTGGAGTCGTGGGACAATCCTTCGCTGCGAATCTGATGACATAGCGTACAACTGACCCCATCCATGCTCAGCGGATCCTCCAATGCTTCGGAGAGTAAATAGGATCCTGCTCCGTTATGGAAGGCCTCACTCTTTCCCATTGGTGCATGACACGAAGTGCATTTTGTTTCAATAACTGATTGCAAGGCCGGGTTCTCTACACTTTCGGCTGTTACTTTTGCCTGCCATAGCGGGTCTTTTGCCGGATTGGCCATCATAGTACTTCG
>PKSY01000270.1 GCA_002869405.1 Marinilabiliales bacterium | reverse complement strand
GGTTTTAGGGCATAGAGGAGCCCCCCCTAACCACCAAAGGGAAAAAAGGACACAGAGAGGTCAACACTGCAGTAAATATCCAATTCATGGCCGCGATAAATCGATGAAGAGGTTTTAGCCATAATGAATCGCGGCTCTCCATTGTTGAATTTTTTTCAGATTCGGGAGAGACGCGATTTATCGCGTCTCGGTTTAAATCTATCGCGGCTCGGCTTAAATGTGCCGCGTCTCCGCTTAAATGTGCCGCGTCTATGCTTAAATGCACCGTGTCTCTGCAATAAATTACCGTGTCTCTGCTACAATTGGCGTTTCCCTTCAGAAAAATACGACCATGCGGAAATCGCCATCGCAATAAACAGCGACACCATTCCTATTACAAACGTAGCAATGAATCCGAACTGTTGGTAAAAAACAATTCCAATGGCAGGAGCAAATACAGAGCGGATACCGGTCAGCCAGAGGTGTACCGCCTGGTAATCTCCGGCATCCTCATCAGCACAATAATAGGCAGAGCCGATATTCCACAGCAATGGCATAGTTGACGCAAACACCGCATGGAAGATGATATATCCTATTAACATATAGAAAATCGTAATGCCCATATAATCAAAACGACCCGGAAAAAAATCTGTCAAAACCAAAAACCCAATGTATGTAAACATGGAACCAAATGTAATAACGCTGAACTTACGCGGGTCAATGGAACCCAGCAGACGACCTGCTACAGGGAGGAGAATTATCGCCCCGACATTGTAGGCGTTGCGGTAAAAGGCCATGCTTGAGTAGCTCAGCTCCAGTGCTTCTTCAAAATAGATGAAAATCACTGAAACCGTCGACATAAAGGCAAATCCGTAGAACATAAAACTGGCTTCGAAATGCAGAAAAGGTTTGTTATTCCAGAGGATTCCAAACATTCGTTTGAATGAATTTTTCACCGACTGCAGCAATGGAGCAGTTGGTTCCATTGTTTCCGGTAATCGGTACGGAATCCGTGAGAAGATAAAAATTGAAGATATTCCGAGAACGGCCACTATGGGAAAAACATATGTGAATGCATAATAGTCTTTATCGAGAAGGATGCCATAGATAAAAGTCACTACCAGCATCACAATTTTATTGAGCGAAGTACTTATGGAATACAAGCGGGAGAAGTTTTCATGCCTGTAAGCATTTTTTAAGAAAAGATTAATGGTAGGATTTACTACCGGTGCCGCAAGGTAATAGATCAGAAAGATGGCAAGAAATACATAGTGATAGATGCTGTCGCCGTCGTATGCCGCAGGGATGCGCGGAAAAAACGCCAAAGCGATGAGCGGCAACCGCGTTAAAAGTCCCACACGCCGCAACATCTTTCTTTTCTGTTTGGTACGGCGGACAAATTCATTAACAAAAATCAGGAATACAAACACCAGCATGGAAAACTGAAACAGGAAGCTAAGCTGATATGGTGATCCGTTGATGCTTCGCAGGAAAACAAACTCATTAAGAGCCAGCACTCCAAGCACAACACCCTCAATCAGAGAATAAATTGTGTGCAGGGTAAAAGTCTTCTTTTCTGCCTGGTTCAACTGGGAAAACGAGAATCTTTTCATGCCGACAAATTAAGCTGCAAAGATATGTTTTATTCTTTCTTACCTTTGTCCTCATGAAGTCGAAAACCGGAAAATTTCAAACCGGGAATGTGATCCTGCTCTCCATCTCCCATCTCATCCATGATATCTATGGATCCTTTCTGGCACCCATACTCCCTCTCATCATTGAGAAATTAGGAATAAACTACACCCTTGCGGGGATGTTATCTTTGTTTCAACGACTTCCCAGCCTCATCAATCCCTTTATTGGTATTCTTGCCGACCGCATTCAGATGCGTTATCTGGTTATCTTATGTCCGGCAATCACCGCAGTGGCAATGAGTCTTATTGGTGTAGCACCCTCATATTTTGTGCTGGCTACAATGTTGTTGGTAGCCGGTCTGAGCTCAGCGCTTTACCATGTCCCTTCGCCGGTGATGGTAAAAAAAGTCTCGGGAGAGCTTACCGGTCGGGGAATGAGCTTCTATATGCTTGGGGGTGAGATGGCACGAACTCTTGGTCCGCTAACAATCCTTGGCGCAGTAACTATCTGGGGGCTTGAAGGCACCTGGAAACTAATGCCATTCGGGCTTGCTGCATCACTGATACTGTGGTGGCGATTGCACAACATACAGGTTCGTGAAGATGTAAAGCGCATTGAATCTCCGGTGCATCCCTGGCGGGCACTGAAAAAACTTTTACCATTCTTCGCTGCCATCACCGGATATATGTTTTTCCGTGCACTCCTAAAGTCAAGTATGAGTACTTTTCTCCCGACTTTCCTTACCGGAGAAGGAGGCACACTATGGGAGGCGGGAATAGTCTTTTCTGTATTCCAGCTTGCCGGAGCAGCAGGGACTTTTGTGGCAGGTACGGCATCAGACAAAATCGGCAGAAAAAGAGCACTGGCAATAATGGCCATTACCACTCCGCTGGCAATGCTGGCCTTTCTGCAAACCGATGGTATCCTCAGCATAATCTTTCTTGTTACCACAGGATTGTTGATTTTTGGAAGCACACCTGTGATGCTGGCCATGGTACAAGACACTGATACAGATCATCCGGCATTCATCAATGGAATATACATGACGCTGAATTTTACCATGAGCTCACTGGCTGTTTTCCTGGCCGGGTTCCTTGCCGACCTTGTCGGATTGGAAAAAATGTTTTACGCAGCCACAGGTTTGTCCGTATTATCACTGATCTTTATTTTTATCATCCCGCAAGGAGAAAATTATGGAAGAGCAAAAAAACAGTAAGTGGTACCACAGACGGTTTCTGCAACCGTTAATTCGGTTTCTAAAACAGGGAATGACACCTGAGAAACTTGCACTGACAGTGGCAATCGGCGCTACAGTAGGCATCTCTCCCCTGTTCGGGATGACAACCATAATTTTAATTCTTCTGGCGACTATATTCAGGTTAAACCAGGCCGCCATTCAGGTTGCAAACTATATGGTTTATCCGCTTCAGCTGATTTTAATTATTCCGAATATACGCATGGGAGAGTCGGTATTTCATGTGCCACATTTCCCGCTTTCTGTTGAAGAGATAAAAATCCTATTTGCGGAAAGTTGGATTGAAGGGCTGCTTACCTTTGGCAAAAGCATGCTTTTAGGCAGCGGATTCTGGCTGCTATATGCCATACCTTTGGGAATATTGCTATATTTAGGGCTAATTCCGGTTTTCAGGAATGCAGCAGAACGAATAAGAAACAACAAAGTATAGTATGAAGACAATCACTACCCAAGCTTTAAAGGAGCTTCTGGACAAGGGCACTCCGGTACAACTCATCGATCAGCGCACCAGCCGTGAGTATGACAATGGACACATCGACGGAGCAGTGCATCATTTCAAAGATGATCTGGAGGCTATCCCTGACTCATTGAAAAAAGATATACCTGTAATCATCTATTGCATATATGGTATAAAAAGCAAAAATACTGCTGCGATTCTTGAGGAAAATGGCTTTGATGTTACTGTGCTTGAAGGTGGGATTTATCAATGGAAAAAGGACGTGGATAGTTCATTGTTTATACTTTAAGATATGTTTGAATCCCCCTAAATCCCCCAAGGGGGACTTTCACTCTTTGCACAAATCGTTTTAAATACAAGTATTATTTGTCTTGGCTTTCGAATGTTTTTTTACCAAATGGACTTTGTGTCCTTATTCCCCCCTTGGGGGTTAGGGGGCAAACTCTGTGTACTCTATCTCTTCGGGCGATATGGTTTCTTTCCACCTTTTCCCTTATAATTGCGATATCCTGACTTTCGTTGTGGCGGATGAGGACGGTATTCAGGACCTGGCTCAAAGCCTTCAGGCATCGGGCATTTATAAACCGTTGATTCTATCAGCTTTTCGATTTTACCCATGCGCCCCATATCCTCTTTATTGACTAAAGTGATAGCTACGCCGCTGGATTTTGCCCGTGCAGTACGACCAATACGGTGCACATAATCCTCTGCATCACCCGGGACGTTGTAATTGATTACCAGATCGATATTCTGCACATCAATGCCACGGCTTACCACATCGGTGGCAACAAGTATCGGCACAAGCCCGGCCTTAAACTTATTAAGCACATCTTCACGTTCCGGCTGGCTCAGGTCACTATGAATGGCATTGGCATCAAGGCCTGCCTTCCGCAGTTCCCTATGCAACGACTTCACATCAACTTTTGTGGAAGCAAAAACCAGAATACGCGGTAAATCCTTGTCCTTTACCAATTTGACTACAAGTTCGAGCTTTTGAGTTTCATGAAGCACATAGGCGGCCTGCAAAACTCCTTCAGCAGGCTTCGACATAGCCAGGTTGATTTCCTGAGGATTATTTAAAATCTCATGCGCCAGCTTGCGGATATCATTCGGCATAGTAGCTGAGAAGAGCATCGTTTGGCGTGTCTTTGGAAGCTTACTGATAATTTGTTTTATATCGTCGATAAAACCCATATCAAGCATGCGATCAGCTTCATCGAGTACCAGATGCTGCAGGTTTTCCAACCGTGCATAACTGTGAACAAGGTGTGACTTCAAACGTCCCGGCGTTGCAATAATTATATCGGCACCTTTGGAAAGTGCCTTTTTCTCCTGATCATAATCGCTGCCTGCATTACCTCCATATATTGCGATAGAGCTAACATTGGCAAAATATGCAAAGCCCTGCATCTGCTGATCGATCTGCTGTGCAAGCTCGCGTGTGGGAGAGATGATAATTGTATTTACATCTCCCGTATCATCAGTATTCATAATCTTACTGATTAAGGGGAGAAGAAACGCAGCTGTTTTTCCTGTTCCGGTCTGCGCGCAGGCAATAAGATCATGATTATCAAGAATCAGAGGAATAACTGCCTCCTGAACAGGTGTTGGCTCTTCATATCCCATCATGGATATCGCATCCATTACTCCATCATCAAGATCCAAATCGTAAAATGTTGCCATAAGCGGATAAAGGTAAATGTGATATAACGAAAAATATCAGGGTTAGCCTTTCATTTTATTTCGTTACTTTTACTTTTGCAAAGCTAAGAAAATAATCATGTCAATAACACAGCAGGCGCCACTGGCGGAGATTCTGCGTCCGGAGAATCTGCAGGAGTATATCGGGCAGGCGCACCTGGTTGGAGAAGGTGCCATTTTACGAAAAGCCATTGAGTCAGGAAGCATTCCTTCGATGATACTTTGGGGCCCTCCCGGCGTGGGAAAAACCACGCTCGCATTCCTGATTTCCAAACAACTCTCACGTCCTTTTTATACACTCAGCGCAATAAGTTCGGGAGTAAAAGAGGTAAGAGCAGTAATTCACGATGCCAAAGAAAACCCCAATGCCATATTGTTTATTGATGAGATACACCGCTTTAGCAAAAGCCAGCAGGACTCACTGCTTGGAGCCGTGGAGCAGGGCATCGTAACACTCATCGGTGCCACTACCGAGAATCCTTCCTTCGAAGTAATCTCCCCGCTCCTCTCCCGCTGTCAGACCTACATTCTTAAAAGTCTGAACAGAGAAGACCTGGGCAAAGTGTTGCACCGCGGAATAGAATATTTAACCACACACCAGGAACTTAAAATAGAAATTGCAGAAGACGAGGCTCTTATGCGCACATCGCAGGGCGATGCACGAAAGATGCTGAATGCGTTGGACCTCATAGTTCAGCAGAACAAGGCAGACAAGATTCGCATCACCAATGAGCTGGTGCTGAAAACACTGCAACAAAACCTGGCGATGTACGACAAGGGCGGTGAGCAGCACTACGACATCATCTCAGCATTCATAAAGTCGGTACGTGGCAGCGATCCCAATGCAGCACTCTATTGGCTGGCACGCATGATTGAAGGCGGTGAAGACCCCAAATTCATTGCACGAAGATTGGTAATTCTTGCCTCCGAGGACATCGGGAACGCCAATCCCAATGCCTTGCTTCTGGCCAACGCCTGCTTCGATACCATACATAAGATCGGCTGGCCGGAAGGACGCATTACACTGTCGCAAACTACAGTATATCTGGCAAACTGCCCGAAGAGCAACTCCACATATATGGCCATCAAAAAGGCGCAGGAATTTGTTAAGAAGACCGGCGACCTTCCGGTTCCTTTGCATCTGCGCAACGCTCCCACTAAGCTCATGAAGCAGCAGGGTTATGGAAAGGATTACAAATACGCCCACGATTTTGATGGTAACTTCACCGACATTGAGTTTTTACCACACGAAGTGAGTGGCACAAAGTTCTACGAGCCCGGTAGTAATAAGCGCGAAGAGGAGAGCCGGAAGCGGTTGAGTGATTTATGGGGTGATAAGTATGGGTATTGAGTAGCGGGTCTTAATCACATAAGTGCTATTATGCATGTGTAAAAATTTGACGGGCTTGTATAAAATTTATACATCTCAGAAAAACGCAAACCCACGTAAAACACATATAATCAATAATATAACATCACGGCATCAAGATTGAAGAAATTTGGCTATTGTTAATCAGACACTAAGCCATGAAAAAAATTATTCTTCTCTCACTATCTATAATATTATATTCCACGATGCTGCCGGCACAACAGGCATCCATACTAAACGACCTAAGCGGGAAACCTGCATATGTAGCTTTGCAGCTTCCCGACACCACATACATTCAACACTTCAGCAGTGACCTTCCTGATCACATTTCATTTGACAACCGATATAATTTCTCACCGAAAGAATATTTCGAACGAGCGTCATACAGGAATGAATCCCGTGACTTTTCTTTGGATATCATCAATCCGGGAGTAAATCCTGAAGCAGATCTTCCCTATCAGGTTGAATATTCCACCGACGGCACAAAAATTATTGTTATTTATCACCACTCAAACAACGTTGTGGTTTATAATTCAGAAGATTTGTCGGTAGTTGCAGAAATAAATGTAGGAACAGGCCCTGAGAGGCTGTTTGTAATGAAAGAACATATCTATGTTGCATGCTACTACTCCAACGACATATATGTGATTGGCATGTCTGATTTTGCAATCACTAATATAATTGAAGTACAGGAGCATCCTTGCCTGGTTGAGGTAAATAGCGATGAAAGTATTCTATACGCCGGCTTTTCCATTGGAGAACATATGAAATATAGTTGTTTAATAGCATATGATCTTAATTCAAATGAGATGCTTTGGGAAAGTAACTGGCCTTTAATCGATGATGTATCTATGTTGACCGGCACCATCGGCAGAAAGGTCTATACGATGTCGGATTTTTTGCTAATGGGTAATGATCAATACATAGTAGCTCAAAAGAAACCCGGTATGAATGCTGTAATTCTGGATGCTTTCACCGGAGAGGTACAAAAAGTAATTGTGAAAAGTGGTGAAAATGTGGCAAACCTTAAAACTTCCGTTACAAAAGACACACTATTTATGCAGACGCATTCAAGCGATATAATGGGGTTTTATAGAATTGATGCATATTCCCATGAAACCATTGATTCGGTTATTGTTTCAAATCCTGTCCCGATGGTAGCTTTCTATTCATGGCAAAAAACCCTTGGCGTAAATTACAGTGGGTCAAAAATGTTTCTGGAAGTGTTGAATTTGTATGGTGAAGGGATTTCTGTGGTAGTAGATTTTGAGACACATACTTCAGAATTTATTGAACATGATAATCAGTCACTTTCCCAGGTAAATGTTATTCAGTCATACGACCGGCGCTATGTGATATCTATGGAGAACGACTACCGTATTTTTGATTTTGAGTTGGGGGAATATGTATTTTTTGAAGATAATATCTCATTATATTACAACTATAAGGTAATGGCCTCCTCGCCAACTGACTATGAGTTTATTTGGTGTGACTTTCTTGGGAATAATCGCCTCACATCGCTAAAAAAAGATGAAACCATCAATGTTTTCAATTATGATGATCCAACCAACTTACATATTGATACCACTATTGTTTGCGGAGCAACGCCTGAGGCTGACCTCACTTATGACGTGGTATGGGACGACATTCATGATTTAATTTTCACGGCAAATCCACTTTCCGGAAACATTTGCGTTACCAATGCCCTGAGCTATACAACTGATACCATTATTGAGATGCCCGGAATAAGCTCGATAGAGCAGGTTACAGATGACATGCTACTTATGGGTGGCGGCGACCACCAGTACCTTGAGTTGTTTGATATTCCGTCCCGCTCGGTAATCAAAAAATTTAACCTTACTGATGCACACATCATTCTCCCGTCACCGGATCAACAATACGCATATGCCTTTAGCCGCTCACAGTCAACATTAGTGAAGATTAATCTGGACGGTGCTAACTCAAGCATCGTAAAACAATTATTCATTCTGGATAGCTATGGGTATTATCTAAATTGGGAATACAGTTACAGCCCGGCAATTAGTCCCGATGGGAAATATATTGTAATGGGACAAGAAAACACTGCAGTGATTATTGATACCGAATTGCTGGAGGTGGTATGTAATGTTCCTGTAGCAGGAGACTATGTTTTTGATATGGCTTTTTCTCATGACAGTAAAAGAGTATGTTTAGTATATGGATTAACAGATTCGCGGTATGATATTGTATATCT
>PKSY01000002.1 GCA_002869405.1 Marinilabiliales bacterium | reverse complement strand
TATTACAAAACCAAAATCAAATCTCATTTTATCTTTTATAAAATTGAAAAGAAGAGTAATATCGTTGAAATTATCAGAATCTTACACCAAATGATGGACGTAGAAAACAGATTAAACGGTTAACAAACGGCAGTTGCTAGTCGAGTAAGCGGCTGACGGTCAACTGACCGCCAGTGCACCTCTCACATTTATCCACCGAAATGAAATGAAGGTGGACCACCGTACTCTTTCAGGTAAACCTTCGGAGCAGGCTCCCGGGTCTTCCCGATAATATGGGGAGCGGTTCTCTAAATCGTTGTAGGTAATTTGAAGAAACGCTGAACATATACATTGAGAACTTCAATATGGAAACCAAAAAGCATGAAATAAGATTAATGCCAAAGATTGTATAGCATGTTCATATCGAAGGTGCCACTTCTCCCCAAACTTACTTTTCTTTAGCAGAAAAAAATCATATTGAACTGCCTTGTGATAATTTAAGTGAATGGATAAAATATTTTGATTTCACGGACTTCAATCATTTCATTGATGTTTATGGAATGACAGTTTCAACTATTAAAGAGGCTGAAGATTTTGCGTTTATAATATAAAATTTTTATGAATTTCAAGCACATAACAATATAATAAATTCAGAAGCATTTTTAAGTGCATCGTTTCTTGTGGAGACTTTTGGAAATCAAGAAATTTTGGACGCGATTCAATTTGGAATGCAACAAGGAGAAAATAAGTATAAAATAAAAATTAATTTGATTCCTGATATATCGAGACATATTCCTAAAACGCAAAGAAAGGTTTTAGAATTAGCAGTCGAAGGATACAAAAAAGGCATTTTTATTGGGCTTGGACTTGGCGGAATGGAAACCAATTATCCAACAAATCTATTCACTGACACATTTTCAAAAGCGAAAAAAAACGGTTTAAGAGTAGTTGCCCATGCTGGAGAAACCGTTGGTCCGGAAAGTATTTGGGGAGCAATTAACGACCTTAAAGTTGAAAGAATTGGGCATGGAATCAGAAGTATTGATGATAGAAAGTTGGTTAGGCATCTTAGTAACAAAAAGATTCCAATTGAAGTTTCCCCCACCAGTAATTATAATCTTGGAGTTGTAAATGCATCAGAGATACACCCAGTAAGAAAAATGTTTGACAGTGGATTAGTATGTACAATAAATACAGATGACCCTGCAATGTTTTCTACGAGTATTTCCAAAGAATATGAGTTATTATATAACCAAGGATTTACAAAAGAAGAACTTTACAAACTGAATATGAATGCAATAGATTCAAGCTTTCTCGAGCCTGAAAAAAAATCTGAACTTCGTAAAACCTTGAATGATTACAAAACTACCTACAACAATTAAGCGGTCACACTATGCACAGCATGCACTCTGAACGAGGTGTTGAACTAACCTGTGCGGATTGATGTATGTTTTTAAAAGATTGGCGGGTGGTAACTGCTATTTGGTTTTCTTCGTGGCAGAGGTATCCCGGACAGACAGAATCCTTAAATGACTTGCGATTTGATTAATATATAATAAATAATCAGTAATAATTAATAATTAAAAAAAGCTATAAGTATAAATTATTAATTACAAAAGTTATTATTTCTTTATATATTACTGATTACTTATTGAATGTTAATTATTGGCAAAGATAAGTCCGTACACCTTATGCTTAAAGTAGCTGGAGGATGGGGTTTTGTTTTTGGTCATCAGCTGCCTTTTGGTTTAGTTCAACACAATGTATACTTCAACCGAAATGCGAAGCCACAGAGGTCTGGAGAAGATCGAAGCATACATTTATTCGTTGTGTTTAATAGCAAAAACAGCTATTGGAAACCAGCAGAAGGCACAGGATTGAGATAGGATTAATGTGCTGTGAAAGGCTATGGTATTGAAGTTAAAAAGGCCTTAACGGTTTTTTGAATTCAGGCGTTGTAACGGACTGAACCGTTAAAGCTCGCTGAAAAAAAATGTGTAACAAGCGAAAACCTGCGTTTAGGTAGTGCCCGAAGGCACTCCCCAGAACAATGCGAAAACCGCATTGAAACGCCGGTGACTAACTAAAACGTTTTTTGCCAATGTTTTATGTGTTGAATGAAACGAACTCGTTGAGAGAGAAGTCTTTCACACCCCCCCCTGTTAAACAATTCTTAGGGACAATTCACCTATATTAACCTTTAGCATGATTGGATTCATCATTCTGACGAAAACGTCTTGATGTAGTTTATTACAAACCAACGGTCTTCTTCGTCTGTGATCTTCTTTTCATAACCATCCATTTCGCCTCTTCCAACGTAGGTCATATAATAGAGTTCGCCATCATTGAAAGATTTGACTTCATTGGAACCAAGGTCCCACATTTCTGTCTTTAACTCTTTGGCCTTCGTACCATCACCTTTACCGGTTTTTCCGTGACATGATTTACAATGCTTCATGTAAAGTGATTTACCAATATTCAGACTTGATTTATCCGGTTTTGTAGGATTTGTCATTTTCTTGTATTTAGTAGGAATATTCCAGGGATCCTTCTGTACGCTGGGAGCCATTGCCAAAAAGGAAACCGTAAATACACTAATAATAAAGAGTGCAATAATGTTCTTTTTACGCTGCTTCATATAAAAATAGTTTTATCGTTAATTATTAATTCAATTTTCATATTAAATTTATTATCAATCTACTCTTTTGATTTCGACATCCTGAAGATTTTGAAAATCGCCAGAAAAAAGTTTATCCAAACACCTGCAAGCACAAAAATCAGGGCAATAATCATCCATACAGGTGCATAATTGCTCCACAATGTTCGTTGAATTTCTTTCTCAGAATAATCAACCGGAATGCCCCAATTCAGCGATATTATCTGTTTTGCAGATGCAAAGTTTTCACTATCCTCCAGTCGTATAGCTACAGTAAGTCCTCCATTGTCATCACCGGGTATATCCAGGGGAAAATCAAAATAACCTTCACCTTCCTCCATCCAGATATCACCTATAGGAAGCCAGCTGTATAGCCGCTTTACATAAAAAAGTAGTTCTTCATCGTGAAGGGGTTGTTCATTACCTTCCGAATCAATAAAATGGGCTGTTACATACAAGGATTTTGAAGAATCTTCATCCTCGTCGATTTCCACATCTATGAATACCCTTTTAAAACCTGCTTCGGCCTCACATTCACGGAATTGTTCATCTCCGTCATAAGAGAGCAGGAAATATACAAATCCTTCAGTGTCTACTTCAAACGTTTTTTCAGGAGGGATAATTAATGATGCTTTTCCAGCGGAGTTGGTTACAGTTTGAGCAACGAGTTGAACTGAATCGCCGATTACCTGTGACAGATTAACCAAAGCTCCACTAACTTCATAATAATTATCTGATGCGTCTTCGGCAGATATCTCAATATTGAACTCTATTGATCCATCACCCAACTGCCAAACAGTTAAAGCCAAATCCGATTCAAGTGGTTCTGCCTCCTGAGCGGTCAGATGATCTGATACCGTAAGCAATACAATGATCGCTAACAAAGAGGTCAGTATTCTAATTATAGCTGCTGTATGAATTTTCATTTCTACCGTTTTTAAATTATTCGTCCGGTTGAGTTCCAAAAATTTTAAGTTTCTTTTTCTTCAATGATTCCTGCATTTCAGAAATCGATATAACAGGAACAATTTTCGTTGCTGCAGAGAAAAGAAACAAGAAGGCGGCGACTCCTCCTAACGTCAACATCCATTCTACCCATGTTGCAGAGTATGAGATATATTCAGGACGAATATCCTGAACAGGTAAAAATGGAGTCTCCTGTGTTGGGATTATTACTATGAATCTATGGAGTATAAGTCCTGTCAGGGTCGTAAATGCCGCAAAAGTAATTGTACTGACATTTCTAAACCACGGCAACCCAATAATGACAATAGGTATTACACTTGCCAACAGGATATATGTCAGCATCATCCAGCCATATTCATGAAAACTGAGAAGTTTAGACAGTATCATCATTGTGTTGAGGTCACCACCATACCAATTTGTAAAGTATTCACTGAACGTGAAATAGCCGTAAATTAAACACAACACCAGCATTGTAAATCCTAACAGGTTGAAATGTTTTTTTGTGATGTAATCGTGCAGTTTATATACTTTTCTTACAATCCACAGGACAATAATCACCAATGCAGTTCCTGAGAATACTGCAGTTAAAACAAAGTAGGGTGCGAATATTGTACTGTGCCAGCCAGTCTTTAGCGTCATGGCAAAAATACAGGCCAATAGGCTGTAAGCTACAATAGTGATTGGAATGAGAATTGCTGCCAGAATATCATGTGCTTTGTTTAGCAATTCCTCTTGTTTGAGAGTGCATTTGTAATTGAAAGCAAAGAATGTATAAAATTTTCTTCTCCATTTGGGGATTTTCAACTCTGTATTGTCCCTCAGTAGCGCAAAATCTTTAATAAAGGTTATAAAAATAAACACAATGCTGATAATCAGATCTGAAACAATGGCTATCACATCCCAAATAATCGGTGATTGCAGTCGACCGTGCGTAAAAATCATCAGTAACCTATCGAAACGACCCAGACAAAAAAGTATAAAAGGAGGCCCTACAATAAGTGAAAAAACCGCGATAAGCTCAAGAATTCTGACAATTGGCTTTGCCCATCGCACTCTGGCTAGGTGTAAAATACTGGCTATCAGTGCTCCGGCATAGCTAAATCCAAGGAAGACCACAAAGAAAATCGTATAAATACCCCAAACTACATTGTCTCTCATTCCGGTAACAATCTGGCCATTTCTAAGCTGATAAAAGAATGCAAAAGCACCTGCACCAATTAGCACAAGAAGAAACACTAACCATAGTTTCTGCTTTGCAGTTGGCTTGTTCTCAACAAGTGCGGATAATTCCTTAATATACTTTGTTTTATTATCCATGGTTTTCTGTTAAATCGTTATCATCAATCATATCTTTATATCGAAGCTTGATGTTTTCATCCAAATCTTCAAGTCCTCTTTCATATTCGACGCCAACCGGTGGCAGATAATAAACCCGTGGCTTTGTACCCAAATGTTCAAGATATCTGTAGCCACCATTTTCTTCAAGCAATGTGGTTAAACGGACGGTTGCATCACCATTCGTAACGGCATCCTCGTTAGCATCCCCAAAATAGATTGCTCCCATTGGGCATCCATCGACACAATAGGGTACCTTTCCAATTCGGCTGCGGTCGGGACAGAAATCACATTTCCCAACAGTCCCCAATTCACTAGGCACACTGGTTTCAGGAGAATACTCCTGGTTAACATGATTGCCTTCATTCTCATTCCAATTAAATGTTCTTGCTGAGTAAGGGCAAGCCGACATACAGAATTTGCAACCTATACAACGTTTTGTATCAATCAGAACAATGCCATCTTGCCGCTTATAGGTAGCTCCAACCGGACATACTTTAACACATGGAGGGTTGTCGCAATGGTAACATGGTCGTGGAAACCAATACCTTGGTCCAACATCATTATCTTTTAGCAGAAATACCTTCATCCACTCCTGGTCTGGTGGCAAATGGTGTCCTTTTTGACACTTCTCTGTGCACTTCCTGGCATTCTTACATTTTGAAAGGTCAACAACCATCACAAAATTTCTTCCTGGAATTCCTTTTTTAGCTTCTTCACGATTGATATGCGGTGGCTTCGGCTCTTCTATCATGGCTTTATCAACTTCCACCAGACTCCCATCCGGAGCTAATAGCTTCAATGTTTCACCTGATGGTGTTTTTCCATCCTTTGAGATGTTACCAAGCACAACACCACCTGCGATTATCCCCGCTCCGGAAGCTAAACCCAGCTTCAGAAAATCTCTGCGGGTCTTTTTTTTGTCGTCATTTTTATCCTTCATAATGCACTTTCACTTTCCTTGTTAAAATGTAGTTGTCTAAAAACCCCAAAGACGTGTTATGTTGAAACCAATTACGAAATACCTGTTCCTGTTAAACATCATGTTCTTCTGTGGAAGCATTCCATTCGAATTACCTGCAAATATTTGAAATGCATGTGTACTTGTCGAGATTTCGAGTCCGAGGCCAAAATTCCCCAATGGATCATTTTCATCGGAAATGTATTCCCGTATCCCATCGATTGGTAGAGGATAGTCGTAATTTACAATAACACTCATTGTTGGAGTAACACGCGCTCTTCCACTGAAGGAGATACCAATCTTGTCGTGTTCGAACAGTGTGTCGGTCATGTTATAGTGAGAAAAGCTTGGCGCTATCTGTATGGAAAAATTGAAATTAATTTTATAGCTAAAAATTAGTTGAGAAAAATAGCTTAGCCTGTGTGTAAATTTGTAATCAGATCCAAAAGTCTCTTTATCACGGGAGTCAAGGCCTACATTTCCATATAATGTCATAGAAAAAGGTGTGGAATTTGATCTGGTTTGCTTAATAAGCGCATACTTAGCTGAGAAATCAAAGACCCTGTCAAATTTCATAGTACCAAACCCCACCTGGAAATCTTCAAACGGCGTATAATTGAACGCCAGTTTTATGTTTGATGCACCATAAATTCCCCACAAATCATCAAAACCATTACCCATACGACCAAAACGATGCAGCATTACAAACTCCAGAGTCTTGGCTGTGGGAACCTGAGTTGTTTGATTGTCAATTAAATATCCGCTTTCGAACGGAGCCCTTACAGGGCGTTTATCCTTTTCCTCTGCTTCAACTGCACTGGAATCAACTAATGTTGAATCGTTTTGCGCGAAAATTGGAGAGAGGGAAAAGGAAATAACTACAGCTATTAGGAAAAGTTTTTTCATCAATATTATAGTTTATAGATTAATACCAGTGTTCTTTTCATAATTGCAGGCCTTTTGCACGATAGATTACGATGTATCGCCGGGCCTGTGATTATTGCTAATTATTTTTTGCCCCCTGCTCAATCCATTTTAAGATCAAGGCAGCATCTGTAGGAGATGATACATACGATTTCATTGACCCTGATGATAGAGATGTGTATAGCTCGCTGCTTGCCGGATTTACTGTCTCGATCATATCATTTAATAAAAGAGAGCTATAAGAATTGGCAGTGGTGAGATCCGGAGGGATGGCACCCGTAGAATGGCAACCTGATCCATTGCAGCCAGCATCAAAAATGGGTTGGATTTGTGTACTAAAACTTATCGGCTCATCTTCAATGGTAATTGGAACAGGATGGTCGTATTCGCAGGAATAAATCACTGCCGAAAGTATCAGAATTACTGAGAAAACTTTTAAATTTATTTTCATAGGTATCGCATATTATCTTGTTAATAAATATAATTGCACTACTTTCAAATTTACAGCTATTAGGCGATGTTCATTAGCGTTTCCCGTTGCTTTAAATCAATAATTCATTGATATATATTAACGAAAGATAAACATGAATAAGCCAGCAACTCCATATGGGTCAACGATCAGCTTGAATATGGTAAGCCAGTCGTTTGAATACAGTACCTCCCGTGTTTTTAAAAAAAATCATATATTGCAATTATGAAAAAAGACTGTAGTGATATTGGATGTCATAATTGCGCAATGAAATCAGTTCCATTTAGCAAATTGACAGATGAGCAACTTGAATATGCAGATAAGAACAAAACAGTAGTAACTTATAACATAGGTGAAACAATTTGCAAAAAAGGTGCACCATTGACCCATGTTTTATTTCTTTGGGATGGAATCGCAAAAGTCTACACCGATTTACCTAATCAAAAGCACGTAATAATGAAGTTGCTAAAGAAGTGCGATATGTATGCGGGCCCCGGTATATTTGCTGATGAAAAATATCACTATTCTGTGACTGCATTAACACCTGTAAAGCTCTGTATGATAAAAATAGAAGCCTTCTATGAAATCGCCCGGCAAAACAGTTTATTTACTTACGAGCTTCTCAGCCTGAGTAATCATGCTCATATCCGGTATATGTTTCATCTAACAAGCCTTACTCAAAAAAACATGCAGGGGCGTTTTTCAGATATGTTACTCTATTTAAGGCATCATATTTATGATGAAAATCCATTTACAGCCAATACTTCAAGACAAGATATGGCTGACATGACGGCTATGTCAAAAGAGAGTCTGATCCGTATCATGAAAGAGTTCAAAGAAGAAGGATTAATCGAAGTAAATGGAGATACAATAACACTTTTACAAGAAGAGAAAATAAAGTTCATCAGTGAGCATTCATAAGATCACAACACTCAAAACTTTCTTAAACACCTCTTTTTAAGAGCTGATATTTCACTTGATATACCCTAATAGGCATGCACACTATCACTTGCAGAAGGTAGTGCATTAACTCCAAACCAGGAGATTAGCAGAAAGATGAATATTATTGAAAGCGTCCAGAAGGAGAGTTTGGTATTGAATTTATGTTTAAGTCTCATATGTATATAAATCAGGTACGACATCCAGGCAATTAACGCCCAGGTTTCTTTAGGGTCCCAGGTCCAGTAATGCCCCCAGGCTTCTTTTGCCCACATAGCACCAAAAAGCATCCCAAATGTAATTAATGCAAAACCAATATAAACTGCATTATCTGCGATTTTCAGCGTGTTACCAAAATCGGTTTTTCTGTAAGTCTTTACCAGCCCGGTAATACCCATCAAAGCAGAGAATGCTAAAAAAGCATAACCAATGATATACACAACCACATGAGGTATAAACCATGGGCTCTGTAAGGCCGGCATCAATGTTTTGTCGAACAGATCAGGATTAAGCAGATTTATCAATACAAACAGGTTGGCCAT